>JBJEQC010000094.1:0-19103 GCA_051881555.1 Acutalibacteraceae bacterium | reverse complement strand
ATTTGATTTTTGAGGGCGTAACCGTCTATACGGTAATGCCACACCTATATTATAAGCAAACAAGTATGATTTGTCAACTCCCTGAGAAAATTTTTGCCTTCACCGCATCGTGGGAAAATGCATAATATATTATAAATATCTATTATAGATTATAAAACTATATGCGAAAAACGAATTTAAAATGGATTTTTTCGCCAAATTGACAAAAATTTTGTCTGTATTTTGTTTAATATGATGATAACGGCTTTATAAAAATGACAAAATCATATCACTTTTGCACATTGACTTTTTTGCTCTGTGCAATTAAACTTATTATCAATGAGAGAACTTGTGCTAAGTGTCTTATGAAACAGGGGAAGGAGAAGGGCAATGTCGGGCTTTGCTGATGCGGAATATGCAAAGACCAAGGCTGCTTGTGAAAACACGGCGGCTCAGACATCCTGCGCTTCTTCTTATATGCCCTTTTTTTATCAGGACACCGGCAGGGTGTCCCTTTTTGCTTTTCTAAGCGGGGTTTTAGTGAACGAAACAGTTTCAACCGTTGCTTCGGCTCCGAGGGTGGGAAAAGCAGTCGCTATTTGATTATCGTTTTGATATTCAGGCGGTTTCGTTTTTCCGGCGAGACCGCCTTTATATATTTAATTTACAAAAAATGCCTTAAAGGCAAAGGAAGGAAGTTTTCACCATGAAAAAGTTTCTGGCTCTCGTAATGGCAGCTCTTATGATGCTGACCATGTTTGCTGCCTGCGGCGGCAAGACCGACGGCGAGACAACAACTGCTGCTCCCGGCGCTGACAATACAGGCGCTGCTGCAAGCGGCACAATCAAGATCGGCGGCATTGGCCCTCTTACCGGCGGCGCTGCAACATATGGCGTAGCTGTTAAGAACGGTGCTCAGATTGCTATCGACGAAATCAACGCCAAGGGCGGCATTCAGTTCGAGATGCAGTTTGAAGACGACGAGCATGACGCTGAGAAATCGGTTAATGCTTACAACAAGCTCAAGGACTGGGGTATGCAGGTTCTTATCGGCTCGGTAACAACCACTCCCTGCATTGCCGTTGCTTCCGAAAGCTACAGCGACAGAATCTTTGAAATCACTCCGTCAGCATCTTCTCTCGATGTTATCAACGACAAGGACAATGTTTTCCAGGTTTGCTTCACCGACCCCAACCAGGGTGTTGCTTCCGCTGACTACATTGCAGAGAACGCTCTTGCAACAAAGGTTGCAGTTATCTACAAGAACGATGACGCATATTCAACCGGTATCTACAACAAGTTCACCGCCGAAGCAGCAGTAAAAGGCGTTGAGATTGTTTACACAGGTACTTTCACAACCGACACAGAGAACGACTTCAGCGTTCAGCTCAGCGAAGCTCAGAAGGCAGGCGCTGACCTCGTATTCCTCCCCATCTACTTCACTCCCGCTTCTCTTATCCTCAAGCAGGCTGACGCTATGGGTTATGCTCCCAAGTTCTTCGGCGTTGACGGTATGGACGGTATTCTCGGCATCGAGGGCTTTGATACCTCACTTGCAGAGGGCGTTTACCTCCTTACTCCGTTCTCAGCTGACGGAACGGACGATGCAACCGTAAGCTTCGTTACAAAGTATCAGGAGCTTTACAAGGAAATCCCCAACCAGTTCGCTGCTGACGCATATGACGCTGTTTACACCATCTATGAGGCAATCACCAAGGCAGGCGTTACGAGCGATATGAGCGCAGAGGATATCTGCGAGGCTCTTATCCCCGTTATGACTCAGATTCAGGTTGAGGGTCTTACCGGTTCAATGACATGGCAGGCAACGGGCGAAGTTTCCAAGAGCCCCATGGCTGTTGTTATTAAGGACGGCGTTTATGTCGGCGCAAAGAACGCTGAATAAGCGATAATAACAATTTGACTTTCAAGGAAGAAAGAGATGCGCTTTTTCCCGTGCATTTCTTTCTTCCTCAACCCGTTTTATACAGTATTCTGCGGCGGAAAGCCTACCGAGGTTGATTCTGCGGCAGTTTTTCCGACACAGAATAAAAATCAGGATTCGGTGTTTTACAGACCGCTTTTTCAGGCGGCATAACACGGAATCCGAGTAACTGAGGTGTGATAAATGAGCTTTCTCTCATATCTGATTAACGGAATCAGCTTGGGAAGCGTTTACGCCATCATTGCTCTGGGCTACACAATGGTTTACGGCATCGCAAAAATGCTGAACTTTGCCCACGGTGATGTTATCATGGTCGGCGCATACATTTCCTATTGCGTAACGGAGAGTCTCGGGCTTAATCCGATTGTTTCCGTTCTTGCGGCAATGGTTGTCTGCACGGTTCTCGGCATGACCATCGAACGCTTTGCCTATAAGCCCCTGCGTTCGGCGCCCTCTCTTGCGGTTCTTATCACCGCAATCGGCGTGAGCTATCTTCTTCAGAACCTTGCGCTCCTTATCTGGGGCTCAACTCCGAGATCGTTCAAGTCCGTTGTTTCAAACATGAATTCCGTTAAGCTTTTCGACGGCAGACTGACCATTTCGGCAGAGGCGATTGTTACCATCATCGCCTGCATCGTTATCATGGTTGCGCTGACGCTTTTCACAAGCAAAACAAAAATGGGCAAGGCAATGCGTGCCGTTTCCGAGGATAAGGGAGCGGCTCAGCTCATGGGTATAAATGTCAATGTTACGATTTCTCTGACCTTTGCCATCGGCTCGGCTCTTGCCGCAATTGCGGGCGTTCTGCTCTGCTCGGCTTATCCCAATCTTCTGCCGACAACCGGTTCAATGCCCGGCATCAAGGCGTTCACGGCGGCGGTTCTCGGCGGCATCGGCTCAATCCCCGGAGCAATGCTCGGCGGTATTATGCTCGGCATAATCGAGATTTTCGCAAAGGCATATATTTCAACTCAGCTTGCAAACGCAATTGTTTTTGCCGTTCTTATTATCGTGCTTCTCGTTAAGCCCGCAGGACTTCTCGGCAAGCAGATAAAAGAGAAAGTTTGAGGTGGCGCAGATGAAAAAGTTAAACAAGCTCACCAAAAACAGCTTTCTTTCCTACGGCGTTGTTATCGCATTCTATATTGTAATGCAGATTCTTATAGGCGGCGGAATGATTTCAAACTCCCTCAAGGGTCAGCTTATTCCGATTTGCGCCTATGTTATCATGGCAGTTTCGCTGAACCTCACGGTCGGTATTCTCGGCGACCTGAGCCTCGGCCATGCGGGATTTATGAGCGTCGGCGCATTCGTTGGCGTTATCGTTTCAACAACAATGCGATTTAACGGCATCGAGTCGGATATTATCAGAATGATTGTTGCCGTTATTATCGGCGCATTGGTTGCGGGAATTTTCGGCGTTCTTATCGGCGTTCCCGTTCTTCGCCTGAAGGGCGACTATCTTGCGATTGTTACCCTTGCATTCGGCGAAATAATCAAGGATATCCTCAACTGCCTCTATATCGGCATTGACGAGGGCGGGCTTCATTTCAAAGGCTCCGCAGAAAAGCTTGTGCTCGGCGAGGGCGGCAAGGTTATCGTCAACGGACCTATGGGAGCAACGGGCATAAACAAGATTTCCACCTTTACGGCGGGCATTATCCTCGTTCTCATTACTCTGTTTATTGTTTATAACCTCACCAACTCAAGAACCGGCAGAGCCATCATGTCGATTCGTGATAACCGAATAGCGGCCGAATCAGTGGGAATAAATATTACTAAGTACAAGCTTATGGCTTTTGTTACCTCGGCGGCTCTTGCGGGCTGTGCAGGCGTACTTTTCGGTCTAAATTATTCAACCGTTGTTGCTTCAAAGTTTAATTTCAACACTTCAATCCTTGTTCTCGTTTTCGTTGTTCTCGGCGGCATGGGCAACATGTTCGGTTCGGTTATTGCTGCGGCAATGCTCACCGTTCTGCCCGAAATGCTCAGAGAGGTCGGCGACTACAGAATGCTTGCCTATGCGCTCGTTCTGATTCTCGTTATGATTATAACCAACAACGATACGCTTAAAACCTACGGCGATCTGATAAAATCAAAATTCAGATTCGGCAAATCGGAAAGAAAGGGGGCTGAAGCAAAATGAGCAAGATGGTTCCCGTTCCGCATGATTCAATAGTCCCCGAAAGAGATGTCAACAAGCTTCCGATTCTTGAAGCAAGGCATCTCGGAATCGAATTTGGCGGCCTTAAAGCCGTTGACGATTTCAACCTCACAATCGGCAGAACCGAAATTGCGGGTCTTATCGGCCCCAACGGCGCAGGCAAAACGACTGTTTTCAACCTTCTGACAAAGGTTTATCAGCCCACTTCCGGCACCATTCTGCTTGACGGCAAGGATACCCACGCTCTGAGCACCGTTCAGGTCAACAAGGCGGGTATCGCAAGAACATTCCAGAATATCAGGCTTTTCGGCAACCTTTCGGTTGAGGACAATGTTAAAATCGGCCTGCACAATCAGATAAAATACGGAATGGCTAACGGCGTTCTCAGACTTCCGAAATATTGGAAGAAAGAAAAGGAAATGCACGAAAAAGCCATTGAACTGCTTTCAATCTTCGATATGCAGGATATGGCGGGCAATCAGGCAGGTTCTCTGCCCTACGGCGCTCAGAGAAGGCTTGAAATTGTCAGAGCGCTTGCCACCAATCCCAAGCTTCTGCTCCTTGACGAGCCTGCCGCAGGCATGAACCCGTCCGAAACGGCAGAGCTTATGAATAACATCCGCAAAATCAGAGACACCTTCAAAATCGCCGTTCTGCTAATTGAGCATGACATGAACCTTGTCATGGGCGTTTGCGAGGGCATCTGCGTTCTGAATTTCGGCAAGATAATTGCAAAGGGCACTCCCGATGAAATCCAGAATAACCCGGCTGTTATCGAAGCCTATCTCGGCAAGAAGTAAGGAGGCGCAGATATGTTAAAGGTTAACGACATCAATGTTTATTACGGCAGTATCCATGCCATAAAGGGCGTTTCTTTTGAGGTTAAGCAGGGCGAGATAGTTACGCTCATCGGCGCAAACGGTGCAGGCAAGAGCACGATTCTTAAAACCGTTTCGGGTCTGCTCCGCTCAAAGACCGGCTCGATAAATTTCCTTGACAAGAACATTTCGACCGTTGCTCCTCATAAAATAGTAGAGCGGGGTCTTGCTCATGTTCCGGAGGGCAGAAGAATATTCCTCCAGATGAGCGTTGAGGAAAACCTTGAAATGGGCGCCTACACCCGTGGCGGCAAGGGAGTCAGCGAGGACCTTGCAAAGGTTTATGAGCAGTTCCCGAGGCTTAAGGAACGCCGCAAGCAGACTGCGGGCACGCTTTCGGGCGGCGAACAGCAGATGCTGGCAATGGGCAGAGCTCTTATGAGCAGACCTCAGCTTCTGATGCTTGATGAACCCTCTATGGGTCTTGCTCCGATTCTTGTTGAGCAGATTTTTGAAATCATCAAATCGCTCCATAAGGACGGAACAACGATTCTTCTTGTTGAGCAGAATGCTCAGATGGCGCTTTCGGTTGCCGACAGAGCTTATGTTCTTGAAACCGGCAAGATTACTCTCTCGGGAACGGGCGAGGAGCTTGCCAGGAGCGACGAAATCCGAAAGGCTTATCTCGGCGGTTAATGCCGAAACAGGAAAAAAGAGGCAATATTTCTGTTTATGTATCACAAAAATTTGCTTTGTCTATGGTCATTTTCAACAAAACAATTTTTTATGTTTGCACAGAGTTTGGCCGACAAGCCGAATTATTAAAACCGAGGCTTAAAAATGTTGACGAAGCAAAGTTTTATGGTATAATAACTATAATAAATGAAATGAAATTTTCAGCGTGGGAGATATAGATTATGTATGTTAAAGATGTAACAGTTCAGAATCAGGTAGGTCTTCATGCCCGTCCGGCAACTTTCTTCATCCAGAAGGCTAACGAGTTCAAGTCATCAATCTGGGTTGAGAAAGAGGAGCGCAGAGTTAACGCCAAGAGCCTTCTCGGTGTTCTTTCTCTCGGCATCATGGGCGGAACAAGCATTCGCATTATTGCCGGCGGCCCCGATGAGGAGCAGGCAGTTGACGAGCTTGTTAAGCTTGTAGATTCCGGTTTTGCAGAGTAATCCGTGCCGCAATAAGCGACGAACAAAAGAAACTAAATTAACAGGATAATAAAAGGCAACTTGTATTTTTGATTAATCATCGTTAAATACAGGTTGCTTTTCTTTTTTTATTCATTATTAATTACTATGTCACTTTTTTCTTTGATTCCGAAAGCGGAAAAGTATCGGTTTTCGAGCGGAATCCATTTTTCTTCAAAGGCTTTGAGCGTCTGCTCTCCGTTTCGCTCTCTGATGCGCCGCAGCTGAGTTTCGGGGCTGACGGTGAGAAATATCTTCTTGTCGTAAATATCCGGTATTTCGGGGTGCAGAGCGTAAGCGCCCTCAATTATAATCGGCTTTTGAGGATTGATTTCCGCTTTTCCGCAGAAATCGCCGACGCTGCATTTGAAAATGCGGTATTCAAACGGCTTGCCGCTCCGTATGCCGCCGATAACCTCATCAATGAAACGCTCATAATGAATGTTTCCGCCGGGCTGAGAAAGGCGCTGAGCGGTTCTCATTTCGGGCGGGAGAAAGAAGTCGTCCATATGAATAACCTGCGCTCCCGTGCGTTCCGAGAGCATTTCCGCAAAGGTTGTTTTGCCCGAAGCGCAGCAGCCGTCAATCGCAATAACGGCGTTTCTTTTTGCGGAGAACAGCATTTCGATTTTTTCGATTGTTCCGTTCGTATTTTTCACCAACCGTTCAATAAAAAACGGATTACAGGCTTTCAGAATGACCCGTAATCCGTTTTGTTAATTCAGCTTTTTATGCGTTTGAAGAGTCTGACGATTCTTCGGTCTTTTCATTGTCAAGCTTGTGAACTTCATCGGCAATAGCCTTGCGTCTTTCGTGAAGCTCACGGTACATTCTGTCTCTCTTTTCGCCGCTCAGGTCATAGAACAGCTTGGGAATGATGCTCAGAATGCCGGTAACAACGGGAAGAATTGTGCACATCCAGAAAAGAGAATATTCGGTCTTTTCGCTCTGACCGCCGAAGCCGGCGCCCTGAACATAACCGATTCTCGAAAGAATCATAGCCTTGATTGTCTGACCGACGGTGTTGACAAGCTTTGTTGCAAGTCCCTTTGCAACGCCCGTCATGCCCTCGGTTCTGTAGCCGTTTTTCCATTCGCCGTAGTCGATGGCTTCGTTTCTCATTTCTTCGGGAATAACCTTCTTGATTCCGTAGAAGAACATCCATATGGTTTCACGAAGCATAAATGCTGGAATCATAACGCTGAGCTTCTTGTAGTTCTTGTTGATTGAACCGACAAGGAAAACGCCCGTCAGAAGCAGGTTGTCGATATGCGAGCCGACGACCCAGAGAACCTTGGTTGAGAATCTTGATCTTGCCCAGGGAACATATGAATAGCTTATCGGCGAAACGATTGCGCCGGGGATGCCGACGATTGTTGACATCGAAGCAAGGCCGAGAACGTTTATATAGTAATAGTTTGTGCCCGAATTCATGCTGAAAGCGGAAAGGAATTCGGAAAGGGTGATGAGAAGCAGGGGCTTGTTTGTGAAAACGGATTTGAAGCCCTGGAAGATGCTGGGGCGGTCAACCGTCTGCATAACTCTTTCTTTGGCAACAAAGGCATAAATAAGAGCGAATGAGCCTGCAACGACAGATGTTACAAGGCCTGCCGAAACATAGAGCGAACGCATCTGAATCTTGATTGCGCCTCTGCTGACAAGGTCGATAAACAGACCCATGAGGATTTCGGGAGCCTTCTCAACGAAGCCCGAAAGCAGGTTTGCCTGAGTGATAAGGCGGGTACGGTCGATAATGTTCGGAGTGATTGTTGCCGTCATGCCCGTTCTTGCAATGGCAATCAGCGAGCCTGCAAGGTTCGTGAACATCTGCAGTATCAGATAAAACGCCAGCTTCGACACGTCATACAGCGGCCTGTCGCCGAATATGAGCGGCATCATGTAGAACAGAATCGTAACGATAACTCCGGGAATGGCGTAAATAATCAGCCATGGCTTGAACTTGCCCCAACGGGTACGGGTTCTGTCAACAATTGCGGCAAGGAAAATATCGTTGATGATATCCCAGATGCCGATGACGAAGGTAACAATTTCCTGGAATTTAAGACCGACTCGGATAATATCCGTAACGAAAATGTCGTTATACTTGGTTATGTTAAAGCTTTGGGCTATATCGTCAAGTATGTAAGCGACGGTTTCCTTTGAGCCGACATAACGCCTGTCTTTGGGGACAGCACGAGGCGACTGTTCTTCAACCTTAACGGCTGAATTGGCTTCGGATGCCATAACATCTCTCCCTATCAAAAATATAATACTTATTCTATCATAGCGGCGGGTGTTTTTCAATACCGCAAATGTTTTTTATGAAACTTTCACAGAAACGGAGCTTTGTTTTTGTAAATAAACACAACAGAGGAATTTCTTGCCAATTAAAGCCGCAAGAAAAAAGGCGGCTTGCCGCTGAGCAAACCGCCGGTTTTTATTTAGATTTGATTGGATTATTTGCTTGCTTTCTTATCCTTGCGTGAAAGAAGAATGTTAACGATGATGCCGAGGATGAGAGCGCAGGCAACTGAGGTAAGAGTAACCTGACCGATTTTGAGAGCCATGCCGCCGATGCCGGTGATAAGGATTGTTGAAACGACGAACAGGTTCCTGTTTTCGCCAAGGTCAACATCCTGAATCATCTTCAGACCGCTGACTGCGATGAAGCCGTAGAGAGTGATGCAAACGCCGCCCATTACGCAGGAGGGGATTGAGCTGAGGAAGGTTACGAACGGGCCGAAGAATGAGATGATGATGGCGATGATTGCGGTTGTGAGAATGGTAACAACCGAAGCGTTGCCCGTGATGGCTACGCAGCCGACTGATTCACCGTATGTGGTGTTGGGGCAGCCGCCGAAGATTGAGCCTGCAAGAGAGCCGATACCGTCGCCGAGCAGGGTTCTGTGGAGACCGGGGTCTGCAAGGAGGTCTTTGTCAATGATTGAAGAAAGGTTCTTGTGGTCTGCGATGTGCTCTGCGAAAACAACGAATGCAACGGGAACATAGGCAACTGCAAGAGTTGCAATGTATTTTGCGTCAATCTCTGCGAAGCCCTTGACTGCCTTGAGGAAGGTGAAGTCGGGGAGCCACTTCATGTCGCTGAAGATTGAGAAGTCGATAACCATAAGTGCTTCGTTTGAAGTCTTGGTGCCGATAAGAGTGAAGATTGCGGCAACCGCATATCCTGCAAGGATACCGATGATGAACGGAATGAGCTTTGCCATCTTCTTGCCGTAAACCGAGCAGAGCATAACGGTAAGGAGAGTGACGAGAGCGCAGATGAAGCCAACCCAGCCGTGAGCGCTCATTTCATAAGCAGAACCGTTGTTGGTTGCGAATTTGAGAGCGTCGCCGACGGCGTTGCCTGCAAGCGAAAGACCGATGATTGCAACCGTGGGGCCGATAACAACTGCGGGCATGAGCTTGTTGAGCCATTCAACGCCGACAAACTTGATTACGATTGCGATAACAACATAAACAAGAGCTGCGAAAGCTGCGCCGATGATTAAGCCTGCATGGCCTGCGGCTGTTGAAACCGCACCGCCGAAGGCTGCGAACATTGAGCCGATGAATGCGAATGAAGAACCGAGGAAAACGGGGCTTCTGAACTTGGTGAAAAGAAGATAAACGATTGTGCCTACGCCTGCGCCGAACAGAGCTGCCGACTGTGACATGCCGTTGCCGATGATTGAGGGCACGGCGATGGTCGCAGCAAGAATGGCGAGGAGCTGCTGGAATGCGAAGACGATCAGCTGACCGAACTTCGGCTTGTCTTTGATGTTGTAAACGAGTTTCATGTATATTGACCTCCTTAAAAATATATACAAAATTATTTTTGCCAGATGGAAACTCCGATTTCATCTTCAAAGGGCGGAATTTTAACAACCACAACCTCGTTTCGTGAAGTCGGAACATTTTTGCCGATATAATCCGCAACGATTGGCAGCTCTCTGTGCCCTCTGTCAATGAGGGCGGCGAGCTGAATTTTTGACGGCCTGCCGAGCGACATTATGGCGTCCATTGCCGCTCTTGCGGTTCTGCCGGTGAAAAGCACATCGTCAACCATGACGATTGTTTTGTCGGTAACGGAAAAATCGATTTTTGTTGAATTGAGCTTCGGCTGATAGCCGCCGCTCAGGTCGTCTCTGTAAAGCGTAATATCAAGATAGCCTATTTCGGCTTCAACGCCGAGCAGACGGATTTTTGCCGCAAGAATGTCTGCAAGCGGAGCACCGCGGCGCATGATTCCGACAAGGCTGATTCGCTCACAGCCCGGATTTCGCTCAACAATTTCGTGAGATATCCTCGCAAGGGCACGGTTGACGGCGCCGCTGTCCATGATATTTGACTTGAATTCCATTTTTATTCCTCCGAGGGCAATAAAAAATGACCCTGCCGCACCCGACAAGATCACATAAAGACTCTGCGGATAATCCGAGAAAAATCCGCTTTTGAAATAAAATGTATGAAAATCTTGTCGGCATCTCTGTACCGCTTTTAAAGATTTGTTTTTTGCCGTGATTATTCTATCACACTGAAAACGATTTGTAAAGAAAAATTTTAAGAAATTATGAATAATTTTGTGAAATTTTTGCAGATATTTGTCTGTCAAAAAAAGCAGATTAAGGATCGTTTTTGCCGACCGATAATCTGCTTTCATTTTTATTATTACCAATTATACATCTGCTCGGGATTATTGAAAATATCCTCAAGCTTATTGATGAACGGAACGAGGTCGCCGAAATCGAGTGCTCTGTGATCGAATACAAGGTCAATCGGCATTTCCTGACCGACGGTGACATAGTCATTGCCGTTTTCGTCCTGCTTAACAACGGGGCGTTTTGTTATAGAACCGATGCAGGCAACGAAAATCTGAGGAGGAATGATTGAAAGCAGAGAAACTCTGCCGGGGATTCCTCTTGTTATTGAACCGATGTTTGAAATCGTAACCGTGCCCTGCTTGATATCCTCTTTTGTGAGCCTGTCCTTTTCGGGGATGCTGTAATAATCCTTCTTGGCATTGCCGGAAAGAGTTTTGACCTTGTTTTTGCCGGTCTTGGAGCCGATAAGGCGGTAAATCGCATTGAGAAGATGACCTCTTTTGAGCTTTTCAAGAGTATCCTGCATTGAAACGGAGAACATAACCTCGTTAAGGTCTGTGTTTCCGATTCTTCTGCCGACATCGGCGATGTATTCCGTCAGTTCAACAAGGCTCTTGTTGCCGATATCGTGAAGATTAATCGTCATCATCTCGCCGTTGGGGAGAATCCAGGTCATTGAAGCGTGAATCTCGTCATATTCGGTTATGGTTCCTCTGACGAGCTTGCGGTTGAATTTAATATGGGCGTTGAGCTGGGGAGCCGCTTTGAAAGCCTCTGAAAGGGCTTTGAGCATGATGGTGTTGATGGTGATTTTAACGGGGAATTTACCCGATGCGTTAAGCTCCTTGACAACCTCTAAGAATTTTGAAACCTCGGGTTCATAAATGTAGGAAATATGTGGAATTGTTTCCCAGCTTTCGGAAGTCATGTTTGCAACGATTTTACGCTGAATACCGAAGTTTGTAACTTTTGTTTCTTTCACGCTTTTTTCCTCCGTTTGTGTTTATTTCTATAAATTGTATCATATTTTTCGACAGCTATATTTCCAAATAATCATTAAAATTCCATTTTATTCATACAATATTGTTTTTTTGTCTGTATGCTTCACAAAACGAAAAGGATATGCTATAATATGAAGCTAAAAAAGGAGAAAGCAGGTTGAGTATGAAAGGATTGTTAAAATATCTGAAAGGCAGCAGGATTCATTGCGTTCTTGCGCCGCTTTTCAAAATGCTTGAGGCGATTCTTGAGCTGTTTGTTCCGCTCGTTGTGGCGGCGATAATCGATAAAGGAATAGCCGTGTCGGACAAGCCCTATATTTTCAAAATGTGCGCCGTTCTGATTCTGTTCGGTGCTGTCGGGCTTGCGTTTTCGCTCACGGCGCAGTATTTTGCCGCCAAGGCGTCGGTAAGCTTCGTCAAAAGGCTTCGCCATGCGCTTTATTCTCATATCGAAAGTCTTTCCTATGAGCAGATTGATTCCGTCGGAACCTCAACGCTGATAACGAGAATGACCAGCGATATGGACAGCGTTCAGAACGGTCTTAACCTCACCCTGCGCCTGCTTCTGCGTTCTCCGTTTGTCGTTTTCGGCGCAATGATAATGGCTTTCACCGTTGACAGCAGGGCGGCGCTGACCTTTACGGTTGTTATTCCCGCTCTTTCGGTTGTTGTTTTCGGAATAATGTTCGCCTGCATTCCGCTTTATAAAAAAGTCAGAACCGCTCTTGACGGAGTTCTCGGCACGGCGAGAGAAAGCCTTGTCGGAGCGAGGGTTATAAGAGCATTCTGCAAAGAAAGCGAGCAGGAGAGGCAGTTCAAGGATAAAAACGACGCTCTGACGGCGGTTCAGGAGTTCACGGGCAGAATATCTGCGCTCCTCAATCCCGTGACCTGCGTTATAATCAACATCGGCATTGCCGTTCTGATTTATGTCGGAGCAATCAGGGTTGATGCGGGTCTGATAACACAGGGTGCGGTCGTTGCGCTCTATAACTATATGTCTCAGATACTTGTTGAGCTTATCAAATTTGCAAATCTCATTATCAATATCACAAAATCCGTTGCCTGCTGCGGAAGAATAAGCGATGTGCTTAAAATACCCGCCGAAAAAGAAAATGCCCAAGCAGAAATTGACGGAAAAGAAGAAACCGTTGTTGAATTCAGCAATGTTTCATTCGCTTATGCGGGAGCGGGAGAAAATTCGCTTGAGGATATCAGCTTCAAGGTTGCAAAGGGCGAAACGGTCGGAATCATCGGCGCAACGGGCTCGGGCAAATCAACGCTTGTCAATCTCATTCCCGCATTTTACAGGGCAACGGGCGGAGAGGTCAGGGTATTCGGCAAGAATGTCAACGATATTTCTCTTGAAGAACTCAGAGCCGGAATTGCCGTTGTTCCTCAGAAATCCGTGTTATTCAAAGGCACAATCAGAGAAAACATGCTTTGGGGCAGAGAAGAAGCAACCGACGGTGAAATTATCGAAGCCTTGAAGCTCGCTCAGGCGTGGGATTTCGTTTCCGCCAAAAAAGGCGGGCTTGACGCAGAAGTCGAGCAAGGCGGCAGGAATTTTTCGGGCGGTCAGCGGCAGAGACTTGCCGTTGCAAGAGCGCTTGTCAAAAAAGCCGATATTCTCATTCTTGACGACAGCTCGAGCGCCCTCGATTATGCCACCGACGCCGCAATGCGAAAAGCCATCGCTTCGGTTCAGGGAGATTCCGCAGTGTTCATCGTTTCTCAGCGCACATCTTCAATCATGCACGCAGACAAAATAATTCTGCTTGATGACGGCAGAGCGGTTGTCGGCACTCATGCGGAGCTTCTCAAAAATAACGCTGTTTACAGGGAAATTCACCTGACGCAGTTTGACGAGGAGGAGAGCGCATGAAATCGGCAAACAGAAAAGGAACATTAAAGAAAGTGTTGCATTATGTCGGCAGATACCGTGTTCACCTTGCGTTTTCAATCATTCTTGCCGCCGCAAGCGTTGCGTGCACTCTTTATATTCCCGTGCTTGCGGGCAGGGCGATTGATGAAATCATCGGAGCGGGCAGGGTCAATTTCTCTGCGCTGACGCCCTATCTTTATACGATAGCGATTCTTGCGATTGCCTCTGCGGCGGCTCAGTGGGTTATGAATACTCTCAATAACCGCATAACCTTCAGAGTTGTCAGGGATATCCGCAATGTGGCAATGGAGAAAATTCAGATTCTTCCGCTGAGCTATATCGATTCAAGGCCTGCGGGCGAGACGGTCAGCAGAATAATTGCCGATGCAGACCAGTTCGCAGACGGCTTGCTCATGGGCTTCACTCAGCTTTTCACGGGCGTTGTGACAATTCTCGGAACTCTCGGTTTTATGATAGCGATAAACTATAAAATTGCGCTTGTCGTTGTCGTGCTCACTCCGCTTTCGCTCTTTGCGGCAAGATTTATCGCAAAGCGAACCTATTCGATGTTCAAACAGCAGTCTCAGACCAGGGGCGAGCAGACGGCTTATATCGAAGAAACCGTCGGAGAGATGAAAACCGTCGAGGCATTTTCGAGAGAAGAAAAATGTCTTGAAGAATTTGACGAAATAAACGAAAGATACGCAAAGCATTCTCTGAAAGCAATATTCTTTTCCTCAATCACGAATCCGACAACCCGTTTCGTCAACAGCGTTGTTTATGCCGTTGTTGCTCTGACGGGAGCGGTTGCCGCAATCGGCGGAGCAATAACCGTCGGCGGTCTTTCGTGCTTTTTGAGCTATGCGAATCAGTACACAAAGCCGTTCAACGAGATTTCGGGAGTTATTGCCGAGCTTCAGAATGCGCTTGCCTGCGCCGAGAGACTGTTTGAGCTTGTCGAGCAGGAGCCGCAGAAGCCCGACGCACCCGATGCGGTTGAATTTTCGGATGTTGACGGAAATGTTACGCTTGAAAATGTTGAATTTTCTTACACCAAGGGCAAAGAGCTGATAAAAGACCTCAATCTTTCGGTTAAGAGCGGCAGCAGGGTTGCGATAGTCGGCCCGACGGGATGCGGAAAAACAACGCTTGTCAACCTGCTCATGCGTTTTTATGATGTTGACGGCGGAAGAATCAGCATTGACGGGGTTGACATCAATAACGCAACCCGCAGAAGCCTTCGCCGCAGCTACGGCATGGTTTTGCAGGATACATGGCTTAAAAACGGCACGGTCAGAGAAAATATCGCCATGGGCAGACCCGAGGCGAGTGATGAAGAAATCATCGCCGCCGCAAAGGCTTCCCATGCCCACAGCTTCATAAAGCGTTTGCCGCAGGGCTATGACACGGTTATATCCGACGAGGCATCAGGGCTTTCGCAGGGTCAGAAACAGCTTCTGTGCATAACAAGAGTCATGCTCTGCCTGCCGCCCATGCTGATTCTTGACGAAGCGACCTCATCAATCGACACGAGAACCGAAATCAAGATTCAGCAGGCATTTTCAACGATGATGCAGGGCAGAACGAGCTTTATCGTTGCCCACAGGCTTTCAACGATTAAGAACGCCGATGTCATTCTTGTTATGAAAAACGGAAAAATCATCGAGCAGGGCAGCCACGACGAGCTCATGGCACAGGGCGGATTCTACAAAGAACTTTATGACAGCAGATTGGACGCTTGATGCAATATTAACGAGGCGCAGCCGTTTTGGCTGTGCCTTGTTGATTAAAATAACAAAAATAAAAAATACTGTTGACAAATCCGCTTTAGTATGGTAATGTAATAACACACTAAAAGCCGCTGAGCGGCTGAAAAGGAGTAAAAAATTATGAAAAAGATTTTGGCATTGGTTCTTGCAGCTCTTATGATGCTTTCTCTTGCTGCCTGCGGCGGCAAAGATGGTGTTGATCCCACCTCGGCTACCGCAAACGGTGACACAACCGCAGCCGCCGACAGCGATCTCGCATATATCAAAGAAAAGGGTACGCTTATTGTCGGTATAACAGATTATGCTCCCATGGATTACCAGGAAGCAGGCAGTGATGAGTGGACAGGCTTTGATGCTGAGTTTGCTCGTGCAGTTGCAAAAGAGCTCGGCGTAACGGCTGAATTTATCGAAATCGATTGGGATAACAAAGTTTTTGAGCTTAACGCAAAGACCATCGACTGCGTATGGAACGGCATGACAATCACAGACGAAATGCTTGCCGCAGCATCGGTTTCAGATCCTTATGTCAAGAACGCACAGGTTGTTGTTATGGCAAAAGATAAGCTTGATTCATATGCAACGGTTGAAAGCCTTGCAGACCTTAAGTTTGCCGCAGAGGCAGGCTCGGCAGGTGCAAAAGAGCTTCAGAAAGCAGGTCTTGAATATACGGAAGTTCTTACTCAGGCAGATGCCCTCAAGGAAGTCAAGAGCGGCGCTGTTGACGCTTGCGTTATCGATATCACAATGGCTAACGCCATGACAGGCGAAGGCACAAGCTATGCTGATCTCGGCTATTCACTTGAGCTTTCAACAGAAGAATACGGCATCGCATTCCGTCAGGGTTCAGACGTAACGGCGGCTGTTAATGAGATTATGGCTAAGTTTAAGGCTGACGGCACTCTCCAGGCTCTTGCTGACAAGTATGAGCTTACACTCGCTTAATTATTTGGTTTGATATTTTCGGCAGAGGGCGATGAACCCTCTGCCTTTTTGTGAAAGGTAACGGTAATTTATGTTTTGGGAAGTAACGCTTGACCTGCTGAAAGGCTTTGGCACAACGGTTGAGGTTTTTGCTCTGACCCTTCTCGGCGCTTTGCCCTTGGGTCTTATTATTTGTTTCGGCTCAATGAGCAGATTTGCTCCGCTTAAATGGTTGCTGAAAACATTTATATGGATCATCAGAGGTACGCCGCTGATGCTCCAGCTTATTGTTGTTTTTTACGGACCGGGTCTTATGGCTGCGTGGGCGCAAAAAATGCCCGAGCCCAATTTTATAATCAGCTTTATTGCTTCGTGGTCGGTTATGGATCGCTTCGTGGCGGTTATCATAGCCTTTGTAATAAACTATGCCTGTTACTTTTCAGAAATCTACAGAGGCGGTATCGAGGCAATCCCCAAGGGGCAGTATGAGGCTTGCCAGGTTCTCGGCATGAGCAAATCCCAGACTTTTTTCAGAGTTGTTCTTATGCAGGTTATAAAACATATCGTGCCCCCCATGAGCAACGAAATAATAACGCTTGTTAAAGATACCTCGCTCGCAAGAACGATTGCGGTTTATGAAATTATCTGGAGTGCACAGTCATTTGCAAAGTCCGACGGTCTTCTTTGGCCCATGTTTTACACTGCGGCTTTCTATCTTATCTTCAACGGCTTGCTTACCGTTGTTTTCGGCAAGATAGAGAAGAAGCTGAACTATTATCATAACTGACGGAGGTAAACTGAAATGGCAATACTTGAAGTCAGAAATTTGCATAAGAGCTTCGGCAGTAACAATGTTTTAAAGGGCATTGATTTTGACCTTGAGGAGGGCAGAGTGCTTTCGGTTATCGGCTCATCGGGCAGCGGAAAAACAACGCTTTTAAGGTGCATAACCTCGCTTGAAACCGCCGACAGCGGAAAAATTACCGTTAACGGAAACGTTGTTTTCGACAGTGAAAACGAGCTTAAACTCAGCAAAAAAGAAATCCGCAAAAACCGTCTTGCCGTCGGGCTTGTTTTTCAGTCGTTCAATCTTTTCCCGCAGTATACGGTGCTGAAAAACGTTACGCTTGCCTGCGAGCTTCGGGCAAAAAAGCGTGATGATTGGAGAAAAAACAAAAAGCAGATTCTTGAAGAAATCAACGAAAATGCTCTCAGCCTTCTGGCAAAGGTCGGACTGTCGGACAAAACCGAAGCGTACCCCTGCGAGCTTTCGGGCGGTCAGCAGCAGAGAGTTTCAATCGCAAGAGCGCTTGCGATGAACCCCGATATTCTTTTCTTTGACGAGCCGACCTCGGCGCTTGACCCCGAGCTGACGGGCGAAATCCTGAAAGTAATCAAGAGCCTCGCCGCAGAAAAAATGACTATGGTTATCGTCACTCACGAAATGGCGTTTGCAAGGGATGTTTCCGACCACGTTATTTTCATGGACGGCGGCGTTATCGTTGAGCAGGGCAGCCCCGAGCAGGTCATCAACAATCCTCAGCAGGAGAGAACGAAGCTGTTCCTGAGCAGATTCCAGGATAAATAATCAACAACACCTTGAATGGTTTCAGCTGTTTTTATGGAAAAACCGTGGCTTTATTCTTGGGCTCCTTAGTTAACTCCCTCCGTCACGGCTTAACGCCGTGCCACCGTCTCGGCTGCCGCCTCGGTCGGTGCTTCTGAGCTTTCGCTCAGAGGTTGCCACCGGCAACCCGCACCCTCACGAGGGAGGCGAATCGCTGCCCGTAGGGCTGAGGATTGATAAGGTACGGATAAATTGATTTATTATGGATTTTCGGAACGCTGAGGACAGCGTTCCCTACGAGGGAATTGCGTTGATATTGGTCATTTTCAAGCGGGCGAACGCAGTTCGCCCCTACCGTGTTGCCGATGGCTTTTGCTGTTTTAACGGAAAAACTGCAATTATCTGTATGGGCTCCCTCTTGAGGGAGCTGAGCCATAGGCTCTGAGGGAGTTAAAAATCAGCTTTTGCGGAGCAACAAAAACACTTCAAATTTTCTTCTTAACTCCATCCGTCACGGCTTAACGCCGTGCCACCGTCTCGGCTGCCGCCTCGGTCGGTGCTTCTGAGCTTTCGCTCAGAGGTTGCCACCGGCAACCCGCACCCTCACGAGGGAGGCGAATCGCTGCCCGTAGGGCTGAGGATTGATAAGGTACGGATAAATTGATTTATTATGGATTTTCGGAACGCTGAGGACAGCGTTCCCTACGAGGGAATTGTACTGATATCGGGAGTTTTCAGTCGGCAACCGTAAGGGACGGGTCACCCGTCCCGAACAAAAAACCGTTTCAACGGATTAAAAGTTTGTTCGTTTTTAAGCGGGCGAACGCAGTTCGCCCCTACCGTGTTGCCGATGGCTTTTGCTGTTTTAACGGAAAAACTGCAATTATCTGTATGGGCTCCCTCTTGAGGGAGCTGAGCCATAGGCTCTGAGGGAGTTAAAAATCAGCTTTTGCGGAGCAATAAAAAGCATCAGATTTCTTTTTACTCCCTCCGTCTTTTGCTTCGCAAAATCCACCTCCCTCTCGAGGGAGGCTAATAAAGCAATCAGCGTCCTTATGACATGCCGCCCGCCTCGGTCGGTGCTTCTGAGCATACGCTCAGAGGTTGCCACCGGCAACCCGCACCCTCAAGAGGAAGGCTAAAAATACAGTTAGCTTTTGCGGAGCAATAAAAAGCCAAATTTTTCCGCTTTTCCGTCACATTCGGCTGTCACGAAAATATTAATAATCAATAACACCTTGAATTGCTGTTGCT
>JBJEQC010000093.1:11568-19391 GCA_051881555.1 Acutalibacteraceae bacterium | reverse complement strand
CGGCGCAAGAGCCGCAATTGAATTCATAAAGTCAAATAACTATAACCTTATGAATAAAGATACTCCGGATATCTATTTCGGAGGAAACACTATAAGCTCATCTGCCGTTTCGGAGCTTATTAAGCTTGTTGAGGGCAAGGATTTTTCAATCAATGTTATTTCAAAATCCGGCACCACAACCGAAACTTCAATCGCTTTCCGTATTTTCAAGGAACTTCTTGAAAAGAAATACGGCAAGGAAGAAGCGGCAAAGAGAATTTATGTCACCACCGACAAGGCGAGGGGAGCGCTCAAGGCTCTTGCTGACAGCGAGGGCTACAAGACCTTTGTTGTTCCCGATGATGTCGGCGGCAGATATTCGGTTTTAACCGCTGTCGGTCTGCTCCCGATTGCCGTTGCAGGCATTGATATTGACGCTCTTATGCAGGGTGCGGCGGCGGCAAGAGAAGCCTATGCAAAAGACGATATTCTTTCAAATGACTGCTATAAATATGCCGCAATCAGAAACCTGCTTTACCGAAGCGGCAGGAAAATTGAAATGCTTGCGGCTTATGAGCCCTCGATGACCATGTGGTGCGAGTGGTTCAAACAGCTCTTTGGCGAGAGCGAGGGCAAGGACGGCAAGGGTATCTTCCCCGCATCCGCAATATTCTCGACCGATCTTCATTCGCTCGGTCAGTATATTCAGCAGGGCGAGCGCAGTCTGTTTGAAACGGTTATCTGGGTCAATGAGCCCAAGACCGATTTTGAAATCGGCTATGACGAAGAAAACGGCGACGGTCTTAACTTTGTTGCAGGCAAAACCGTTCACTATGTCAACAGCAAAGCCTTTGCAGGCACGGTTCTTGCACACACGGACGGCGACGTTCCCAACATCATTATCGAAATCGACAAACAGGATGAATTCAACCTCGGCTGGCTGATTTATTTCTTCGAGAAAGCCTGCGGAATTTCAGGCTATATTCTCGGCGTTAATCCCTTCAATCAGCCCGGCGTTGAAAGCTATAAAAAGAATATGTTCGCTCTTCTCGGTAAGCCCGGTTACGAGGCTCAAAGAGACGAGCTTGAAGCAAGACTTAAATAAAACCACACAGGAGGATTTTAAAATGGTAAATCTTATTATCGGCAACAAAGGCTCAGGCAAAACCAAAAGACTCATCGAACTCGTTAACAGCGCTGTTGAGAAGTCAAACGGCAATGTTGTCTGCATCGAAAAAGAAAGGCTCTTGACATATAATGTTAATTACAGAGCAAGACTTGTTGAAACTGATCATTACAATGTCAGCGGCTATGAAGCTTTCTACGGCTTCCTGAGCGGCATTGTTGCAGGCGACCACGACATAACCGATGTTCTTGTTGACGCAACTCTTAAAATCGGCGGCAAGGATTTTGCGGCTCTTGCAGCTTTCCTTAAGAAGGTTTCCGAGCTGAGCAATATTGCAGAGCAGGATTTCACCTTCACGATTTCTGCTGATGAGAGCGACCTTCCCGAAGAAATCTTTACATTCTGCAAAAAAATCTGAATTTAAATCAAAATTTTAGTTGACAAATTGCGCTCATAACTATATAATATTTGGTGCGTGATTTTGGGTGAAAAGTTTATGATATTGGATTTAGAGCCTATTTTCAATAATGAGGGTATGGTCAGGGAGTTTGATTATGAGCTTGACCTTTCGTCTCAGGAGCTGAGCGGAACCAGGCCTTTCGTTTCGCCCGTCAGAGTCAGCGGCTCGGTCGGCAATTACACAGGCATTGTTGAAATGCGTGCAAAGGCTGATTTCGTGCTTGAGCTTTGCTGTGACCGTTGTGCAAAGCCGATAAGCGTTGCGCAGAGAGCCGATATTTTTCATACTCTTGTTACTCATCTCAACGATGAGGCAAACGACGAGCTTTTGCTTGTCAATGAGCTTCGTTTTGATCTTGACCCGCTCGTGACGGAGGATATTTTCCTCTCTCTCCCGTCAAAATTTCTCTGCAAAGAGGATTGCAAGGGAGTTTGCCCGAGATGCGGCAAGGATCTTAACACGGATTCATGCAGCTGCGAAAAAGAGATTGATCCCCGCCTTGCGGCTCTTAAGCAGCTTCTGGATAATTAAAATAAAAACCTTACGGTTTAATAAAGCACAAAATTAAGGAGGTGCTTCGGCATGGCAGTACCCAAGAGAAGAGTTTCCAAGGCAAGAAGGGATAAGAGACGCTCCAATGTTTGGAAGATGTCAGCTCCCCAGCTTGAAAAGTGCTCAAACTGCGGTGTATACAAGAGATCCCACAGACTTTGCCCCGAGTGCGGTTACTATAACGGCAAGCAGGTAGTTGTTAAGGAAGCATAAGTCTGAGCAAATGATGATTTAAGCGCAGTCAATGCCCGGAGCGGCATTGCAGTTGAAACTGAGAAAAGCCAAAAGGCTGCTCGGTTTCTTTTGCTTATCCAAAAGAATTACGGAGCTTTGTTCTTAGCGAACGAAAGCTCCGTTTTCTTTGTCTGTTAAACAATAAAGGCTTGTATCGGTTTGATTGATTCCGATGCAAGCCTTATATTATTTATTTTTGCCTTTACTTATTGATACAGTTTTATTTTAAATCAGTCTTGTTCAACATAATCGTGGAATACTATCTTAACTGCGTCTCTCGGAACCTCGAAGCGGCGTTCTTCAACTATATCGCCTTTTTTAACGCCGTCAAGCTTTGCGAGCAAATAGACATCCTTAACAATATTGCCGTCTTTGTCATATGCCGTGTAGCCGATTTTGAGGCCTTCTTTTCTTGAGCCGATTCCCATAATCTGAACATCTGCATAGCCGCTGGCGTTGTTTGAAATGCCGTCGTCCTCAATTGTGATGTTGGTAATTGTTCCTACGGAATTGCCGTAAACATAGTAGCTGCTGAGAACGAACTCAACATTGTTGACTGTTTCAACATATTTAACGGCGTAAGTCTCACTGCTGTTTTCTTGAGTATTTTCGGGCGGAGCGACCGTTTCTCCGAACGGATTGACATAAGAATAATCTGCAAGGGTGGTTGTTGCAGGCTCATCGGGAATGTTGGAGCATCCGAAGAAGCAGAGTGCAACGATCACAAGAACAAAGAATATACTGATTGCTGATTTCATTAAATTCAAATCCTTTCAATGATGTATATTTATAATATCATATATTTCCGAATATTTCAACCGATTTTTAACGTTCAGACACTTTTATCCCAGTCAAATTTTGTCAGCTTGCCTTTCAGCAGCAAATCGGGGAAGTTCCATTGTCTGAGAACCTCATAAACGCCGATTGCAACGGTGTTGGAAAGGTTGAGGCTTCTTGCGGAGCTGTCGTTAATCATAGGCAGGCGAACACAGCTTTCTTTGTTCGCAAAAAGGAGTTCTTCGGGCAGACCCGCAGTCTCCTTGCCGAAAACAAGATAGCAGTTGTCGGGATATTCAACCTGTGAATAGATTTTAGTTGCCTTTGTTGAAAAATAGAAAAATTTACCGCCCTTGTTTTTCTCAAAAAAATCTGCGAGGCTGTCATAATATGTTATATCAAGCAGATGCCAATAATCAAGACCCGCTCTTTTCAGCTTTGCATCGTCGATTCTGAACCCCATCGGCTCAACAAGGTGAAGCCGTGCGCCCGTTGCGGCGCAGGTTCTGGCAATGTTGCCGGTGTTTTGCGGAATTTGAGGTTCGACGAGAACAATATTTAAATTTGGCATTATATGACTTCCTTAAAAATTATTGACATTATTTTTATCGCCTGCTCAGGATAAAATATTACTGTCAACACCGTACAATTAACTGCCGTGAGACAATAATTGTGCGGTATTGCCTTTTAAAAATATCGGATTGGAGGGATAAAAATGTTTGCTTCTTCGAGAAATAACATGATTAAAGGTGTGGGCATCGGTCTTGCCGTCGGAACTGCCGCTGCAATTGCGGGAACTCAGCTTATGTCTCCCGGAGTCAGAAGAGCCTGCAAGAAGGGCGCTGCAAAGTGCATGAGAAATGTTGAAAGCATGGTAAACGGCATAGCTTCAATGGTAAAATAATCAGCTGTTAAAGTTACTCATTGCTTTTTCGGTTTCTCCGTTAACCATAAGCACGGCGGCGGCGCAGGCATTCTCGGCGGCGTCCCTGAGAGCGTCAAGCTCGTCTTTTTTGAAGCTTGAAAGCACCCAGTCTGCAAGCTCGTAGTCGGGATGCGGCTTTTGACCTATGCCGAGCTTTATTCTCGGCATCACATCGGAATTCATCTGATAAATTATGCTTTTCATTCCGTTGTGGCCGCCGTCGCTGCCCTTGCGCCTGATTCTCAATTTGCCGCAGGGCAGGGAAATATCGTCAAATACGATAATAATTCTCTCGGGCGGAATTTTATAGAACGATGCGGCTTCACGAACGGCTTCGCCGCTGTTGTTCATAAAGGTTTGCGGCTTCATCAGCAGGCATTTGTGCCCTTCAAGGTCGATTGAAGCCGTAACCGCCTTAAACTGAATCTTGTTGATTTTAACGCCGCTTTTGTCGGCGAGCAGGTCAGCAAACAGAAAGCCTGCATTGTGACGGGTAAGCTCATATTTTTTGCCCGGGTTGCCGAGACCGACAATCAAAAACTCAGGCGGCCCCGAAGGGGCTTTTCGTTTAAAAAACGGACTCATTATGACTGAAAATCTCCTTATTTTTCTGCCGGGGCTTCAATGGGAGCGGTTTTGGTTTCTTCAATGCTCTCCGTTCCGTCGTCATATTCCTCCGGAGTTTCGGAATATACTATACTTATTTCCATTTTATCAACAAGCGCATGGATTTCATCGTCAGAGAGCAAAATCTGAGAGCTGAGAACGCTGAACGAGGTCGGAACGGTTGCTCCGGGCGCAATACTGAGAGCGCCGCCGAGGCTTGTGCCGATATAAACGCCGTCTTTGCCGTTATCCTTGACCTCAAAGCCGTAAACGGTGATGTTGGTGTCGCTGTTGTTTTTGATGTCAATCATCTGATCAAAGGCGAGCCATTCCGAAGGAGTTTCAAAGAATATTGCGGCGGTTTCTTCGCCCATCTGATATTCATTGACAAGAGATTTTTTGAATCTGTCGGGATTCATGGAGTAGGCTTCAATGATTCCTGCGCCCTGAACAAAATCTTCTTTTACTGCCGTAACTTCTTTATCCGAGCCTGAAGCGCCGGGCCCCAAAAGAAAATAAGCGCCGATACCTGCTGCCGCAACAACGGCAACAATGATAATTGCAATAACAATTTTTTTCTTCATTCTTTTTGTCCTCCAATTTAAAGTGATGGAAAAATTCCGTATACATTATGACAGATTTTTATATTAAAAACAATAGTTTTTATGTTAATTTTTTTATTACCTTAATAAGATGAACCAATAATATAATTACATAATACAGGATATCCGGCGAAGGTCAGAAATCAAGCTAAACTTCGGTCAAAAAAGTTTGACCTTCGCCGAAAAGTCAGAAAATCAAAAAATCTTGAAAATTAAAGAAAATCAAAGAAAACAGGAGATAATCTCAAAAATCAAGGCATAAATACTGAAATCTGACCTTTTCTGACCTTTGACCTTTTGACCTTTCCTGACTATAATGTAAACAAAGGTCAAAGAAAGTCAAAGACAAACCGCCGAAACGGCGGGCAGACATAAAAAGAAAAGAGCTGATGTAAATGAGTCTTAGCAATCAGATAACAAGGCTTCTGCTGGAAATGCTTGACAGCGACGGCACAACCGAAATTCAGCGCAACGAGCTTGCGCAGTCCCTCGGCTGTGTGCCGAGCCAGATAAATTATGTTATCTCCTCCCGCTTCACTCCCGAGCAGGGCTATATCGTTGAGAGCAGGCGCGGAGGCGGAGGCTACATCAAGATAACGAGGGTCAACATTGACCGCCCCTCGCTGATAATGCACACGGTCAACTATATCGGCGATTCGATAGATTATGCAACCTGCAACGCCAACATTATGAATCTTCTCCATAACGGCTCGATTGATAAGCAGAGCGCAAAGCTCCTGCTTGCCGCAACGGGAGAAAATGCGCTGAAAGCTTTGCCTCAGCCCGAAAAAGACAGGGTCAGGGCTTCAATACTCAAACAAATGCTTCTGTCACTTAACACTTAATAAGATATTGGGAAAGGATGATTGATTATGTTATGTCAGAACTGCGGAAAAAATGAAGCAACAACTCACATCAAGCAAATTATTAACGGCGATATGGCGGAAAGCCATCTTTGCTCCGAGTGCGCCGCTCATCTGGGTTATTCGGATATGTTTTCGGGCTTCGGTCTGAATCTTTCGGAGCTGTTCGGCGGTTTCCTCGGCGATATGACTCCTTCGCTGACCTCAGTAGGCACCAAGAGATGTGCAAAATGCGGAACCTCGTTTGATGAGATAGTCCGTGACGGCAGAGTGGGCTGTGCAGACTGCTACAGAACCTTCTATGACCGCCTTTTGCCCTCGATTCAGAGGATTCACGGCAAGATTAAACACAACGGCAAGACGGTTTCGGCTTCCGCCGCCGAACCAAAGGTTGAAACCAAAGAAGAAAGAATCGAAAAGCTTAAAGCGGCAATGAATGACGCCGTTGCAAAGCAGGATTTTGAAAATGCGGCAAAAATCAGAGATGAAATAAAAGAGCTTGAGGGAGGCGAAAACAAATGAGTAAATGGTATTTTGAAAAAGGCGATCAGGGCGATATAGTCTTGAGCACAAGAATCCGCCTTGCAAGAAACCTTGACGATTATCCGTTCCCCGCAAAGCTTGATGCGGCGGGAAAGAACAAGGTGAATTCAATTATAAAACAAGCCTTGTTTGAAAATGATGCCAAGGATTTCAGCTACATTGAAATGAAAGATCTTTCAAGGCTTCAGGCGGTTTCGCTTGCCGAACGCCATCTTATAAGCCCCGAGTTTGCCTCAAAGCATGACGGAAGCGCGCTTGTCCTTTCGTCTGATGAGAGCGTAAGCATTATGCTCTGCGAGGAGGATCACATAAGACTTCAGGTCATGAAAGCAGGTCTTGCGCTTGAGGAAGCTTATGACATAGCCGACAAGCTTGACAGCATGCTTGACAAAAAGCTGAAATATGCTTTTGACGAAAGAATAGGCTACCTCACTCAATGCCCGACCAATCTCGGCACGGCGATGAGAGCTTCGGTTATGCTTCATCTGCCCGCTCTGACCCGCTGCGGTCAGATGACAAGGCTTGCCAACACCGTTTCAAAGCTCGGTCTGACTATCAGAGGAGCCAACGGCGAAGGCTCACAGCCCAAGGGCGATATTTATCAGATAAGCAATCAGATTACGCTCGGAATAACCGAGGAGACTGCGATTGCAAACCTCAAATCAATAGTCCTTCAGCTCATCGCTCAGGAAAGAGCAGCGGCGGCGGAAATAGTCAAGAATCCCGCCGAGGAGGATAAAATATTCAGAGCACTCGGAGTTCTCAGAAACGCAAGACTGCTCAGCACCGACGAGTTTATGGAGCTTATCTCCGTTGTAAGGCTCGGGGCGGCAAGAGGAATTATTGATGTCGGAATCGAAAAAATAAATGAGCTTATCGTCAACATGCAGCCCGCAACAATAAGCGCCGCAAACAGCGAGGCAAGCAACCCCGCCGCAAGGGACGCTTACAGGGCAAAGGCTGTCCGAGAGGCTCTGGCATAAAAATCGCATTATTATTCCAATGATATTTATCGAAAAGTAACCGATGAACAAGTAAGGTTACAAGAAAAAAGGGGGAAAGCTTATGTATAGATTTACGGGATTTACGCAAAAGGCAAACGATTCGCTCAATGCGGCAATAACTGCGGCTGAAAACCTCGGCCACACCTATGTCG
>JBJEQC010000093.1:0-11468 GCA_051881555.1 Acutalibacteraceae bacterium | reverse complement strand
GATTCGCTCAATGCGGCAATAACTGCGGCTGAAAACCTCGGCCACACCTATGTCGGCAGCGAGCATATTCTGCTCGGCCTGCTTGCGGAGAGCGGCGGCATGGCTTATCAGGCCTTGTCGGCAAGAAAAGTGACCTACGGCGAGGTTGAGGCGATAATTAAGAGCAGTATCGGCATCGGTTCGCCGACTGTTCTTTCGCCCAACGATTTCACTCCGAGGTCAAAAAATATAATTGACACAGCCATTGCTCAGGGCAGGGGCATGGGTCATTCATATATCGGCACGGAGCATATTCTGATGGGCATTATCAGAGAGGGCTCCGGCATGGCGGCGGAAATTCTCAGCCGCATGGGCGTTCAGCCCCAGGATCTTCTCAATGACCTTATGAATGCTCTGGGCAGCAGCGGCAGTCAGCCTGCGGGTAAAGGTGGAGCCGACGCAAAAGAAAAGTCGGACACTCCGACCCTCAGCCAGTTTGGCAGAGATCTGACGGTTCTTGCAATGCAGGGCAAGATTGACCCCGTAATCGGCAGACAAAAGGAAATTGAGAGGGTTATTCAGATTCTCAGCAGAAGAACAAAGAACAATCCCTGCCTTATCGGCGAGCCGGGCGTCGGCAAAACCGCAATCGCAGAGGGACTCGCTCTTAAAATCGCAACGGGCGAAGTGCCCGAGCTGCTCCGCAACAAGAGAATCGTTACCCTTGACCTGACGGGCATGGTTGCAGGCACGAAATACAGGGGCGATTTTGAGGAAAGACTCAGAAACGCCATTGAAGAAGTGCAGAAAGCGGGCGATGTCATTCTGTTCATCGATGAGGTTCACACCCTCATCGGCGCAGGCTCGGCAGAGGGTGCGGTTGACGCCGCAAACATTCTCAAGCCGTCGCTTGCAAGAGGCGAAATTCAGATAATCGGCGCAACAACGCTTGAGGAATACCGCAAGCATATCGAAAAGGATGCCGCTCTTGAAAGAAGATTCCAGCCCGTAACCGTCGGAGAGCCGTCGGAGGAGGAAGCCATTGAAATTCTCAGGGGCATCAGAGATAAATATGAAGCTCACCACAAGGTTAAAATTACCGACGAAGCTCTGATTGCCGCAGTTAAAATGTCGTCAAGGTATATCGGCGACAGATATCTGCCCGACAAGGCGATAGACCTTATCGATGAAGCGGCTTCAAGAGTAAGGCTCAAAGCCTTTACAGCTCCGCCTGATCTGAAAGCGCTTGAAAACAAGCTGAAAGCTCTGAACGAAGAAATGGAAGCAGCTGTCAACGCTCAGGATTTTGAACAGGCGGCTTCTATCAGAGACGAAAAGAACAAGCTTGCAAAAGACCTTGAAAACGAGCGGCAGCTCTGGAAAGAAAAGAGCAACCGTTCAACGGGCGAGGTCGGCGAGCAGGAGATTGCTGCAATTGTGTCTCAATGGACGGGAATCCCCGTTGTTCAGATAACTCAGGAGGAGAGCGAAAGACTGCTCCACATGGAGGATGAGCTTCACAGAAGAATTGTCGGCCAGGATGAAGCGGTCAGCGCAGTAGCAAGAGCCATCAGGAGAGGCAGAGCAGGTCTTAAAGACCCGAAGCGTCCCACGGGTTCGTTCATCTTCCTCGGCCCCACGGGCGTTGGCAAAACCGAGCTTTGCAAGACCCTTGCGGTCTCAATGTTCGGCGATGAAAATGCGATGATACGCCTTGATATGTCGGAATATATGGAGAAGCACACCGTTTCAAGACTTGTCGGTTCGCCTCCGGGATATGTCGGCTATGACGAGGGCGGTCAGCTTACGGAAAAGGTTCGCCGCAGACCCTATTCGGTTGTCCTTTTTGATGAAATCGAAAAGGCGCATCCCGATGTTTTCAACATGCTGCTCCAGATTCTTGAGGACGGTATTCTGACCGATTCTCAGGGCAGAAGGGTTGATTTCAAAAACTGCATTATCATTATGACATCAAATGTCGGCGCAAAGCTGATTGCTCAGAGCGGTTCGGGCACTCTCGGTTTTGCGGCGGAGAGCAACGAGACGGCGAGCGAAAAGAATATCAGAGAAGCCGTCATGGGCGAGCTGAAAAATGTGTTCAGGCCCGAGTTTATCAACAGGGTTGACGATATTATCGTTTTCCACCGTCTTAATGAGGACAACATCAACGAAATTGCGAAGAGAATGCTTGATTCTCTCGGCAAGAGGCTCAGAGAGCTTGACATCGATGTTGAATTTACCGACGAAGCGGTTAAAGCAATCGCAAAGGCGGGCTTTGACCCGGTTTACGGCGCAAGACCGCTGAGAAGGGCGATTCAGCAGCAGATTGAGGATAAGCTTTCCGAAGAAATGCTTGAAGGCAAGCTGTCCGCAGGCAAGAAATATCTCTGCTCCCATGAAGACGGAAATTACGGGTTCAAGGAAGTAATTCCCGCCGATGCGGAATAAAATTCATATGTGGCAAAAAGCCGTGTGCTGAGAAGCATACGGCTTTTATTTTAAAAAAACTTTGATTATTTACAAATATTTTACTATTAATTTTGATTAAAGTATGCTATACTATAAAGAAAGTTAAAATAGGGTAGTATCGGCAGGTGAAAAATATGGCGGTTACGGTCAGCGGAATTGAAAAAGGAAGCATTGCGGAAAACAAGGGAATCAGACCCGGAGACATGCTGTTGAAAATCAACGGGAACGAGATTAACGATGTTCTTGATTACCGATTTTATATCAACGACAGGCGGCTCAGGCTCTTGCTGAGAACCGCCGAGGGCAAGCTCAGACTTATGCAGATAAAAAAAGATGAGTTTGACGATATCGGGCTTGAATTTGAAACCTATCTGATGGACAAGCAGAGAAGCTGCAAAAACAAATGCGTTTTCTGCTTTATCGACCAGCTCCCGAAGGGGCTTCGCAAAAGTCTTTATTTCAAAGACGACGATTCAAGGCTTTCTTTCCTGTTCGGCAATTACATTACCCTCACCAACCTCACCGACGCCGAGGCGGAGCGCATTATTAAAATGCATATCAGCCCCGTTAACATCTCTGTTCACACCATGAACCCCGAACTGAGAGTTAAAATGATGGCGAATCCCAAAGCGGGCGAATCGCTGAAGTATCTGCGCCGCTTTGCCGAGGCGGGCATTGCCGTCAACACTCAGCTTGTGCTTTGCCCCGGTATAAATGACGGAGCCGAGCTTGAATACAGCCTCAATGAGCTTTCAAAGCTGTATCCCGCCGTGAAAAGCATTGCCGCCGTTCCGGTAGGCCTCACGGATCACAGAGAGGGACTTTATCGGCTTGAACCTTATAACGAGCAAACGGCAGGTGAGGTTATTGATATTATCGATAATTTCAACCGTCGGTTTGAAGATGAAAACGGCGAAATAATCGCATATGCGGCAGATGAATTTTATCTTAAAGCAAAAAGACCGATGCCGCCTGAAGAATATTATAACGATTTTCCTCAGCTTGAAAACGGAGTGGGAATGTGGGCTTTGCTCAAAGCGGAATTTGAGCGGGCGTTGGAGGACTGCACGGTTTCAAAGCTTGACCGAAAGGTTACCGCCGTAACGGGCGAGGCGGCTTGTCCGCTGATTTCAGAGCTTGCGGAAAAGGCGGAGAAAAAAATCGAAGGCTTAACGGTGAATGTCGTTGCGGTCAAAAATAAGCTGCTCGGCAAAATGATAACCGTTTCGGGTCTGCTGTGCGGCGAGGATATCGCCTCGGCGGTCAGCGGCATGGATTTGGGCGAGGAGCTTATTATCCCGCCGAACTGTCTGAGAAACGAGGGTGATATGTTCCTTGACGATATGACGGTTGACGGTTTATCCGAAAGATTAGGAATAAAAATAACTCAGAACGGAAGCGGCGGCGATGAGCTGCTGAGTGCGTTTTTAGGCGAAAGAGGTGGCTTTTGAATGGCAGGCAATGTTGTTGCAATTGTCGGCAGACCTAATGTCGGCAAATCAACGCTTTTCAATAAGCTCGTTGGCGCAAGGCTGTCAATAGTTGACGACACCCCGGGCGTTACGAGAGACAGAATTTACGGCGACTGCGAGTGGCTCGGCAGGCATTTCCTGCTCATTGACACGGGCGGTATCGAGCCGAAATCCGATGATGTTATTCTCAAACAGATGAGGCGGCAGGCTCAGCTTGCAATTGACAGCGCAGAGGTTATTATTCTTGTGACGGATATCCGTTCGGGCGTTGTGGCAACCGATATGGAGGTTGCGGCAATGCTTCAGAAGTGCGGGAAGCCCGTTATTCTCTGCGTTAACAAGTGCGACGGAGTGGGCGAGCTCCCTGCGGATTTCTATGAATTCTATAACCTCGGTCTCGGCGACCCGATCCCCGTTTCATCGGTTCACGGCCACGGAACGGGCGACCTGCTTGACGAGGTTCTGAAATATCTCCCCGGAGCGGAAGAAACCGAGGATGAGGGCGACGCAATCAAGGTTGCCGTTATCGGCAAGCCCAATGTCGGCAAATCCTCTCTTGTTAACGCAATCCTCGGCGAGGACAGAATGATAGTTTCCGATATCGCAGGAACGACAAGAGACGCAACGGATTCCGTTGTTGAAAACAGCTTCGGAAAATTCGTTTTCATCGACACTGCGGGTCTGCGCCGCAAGAGCAGAGTTTATGACCAAATCGAAAAATATTCGGTTATCAGAGCCAAAATGGCGGTTGAAAGGGCTCAGGTCTGCGTTATTATGATTGACGCAACCGAGGGCTTCACCGAGCAGGATTCAAAGGTTGCGGGCATTGCTCACGAAATGGGCAAGGGCTGTATTATCGCCGTCAATAAGTGGGATGCGGTCGAAAAGGACGGCAAGACCATGGATTCAATGCGTAAAAAGCTGATGAAGGATTTTTCCTTTATGAGCTATGCACCGATAATTTTCATTTCGGCAAAAGAAAAAATAAGGCTTGACCGCCTTTTTGAACTGATAAAATTCGTTGATTCTCAGAACGCAATGAGAATTTCAACGGGCAAGCTCAACGATGTTCTTGCCGACGCAACGGCGAGGGTTCAGCCGCCGACCGATAAGGGCAAGAGGCTGAAAATTTACTATATGACCCAGGCTTCAACAAGACCGCCGACATTCGTCTGCTTTGTAAACAACGCCGAGCTGTTCCACTACAGCTATCAGCGTTATCTTGACAATCAGATAAGAGAGGTGTTCGGTCTTGAGGGAACGCCGACGAGAATGGTAATCCGTGAAAGAGAGTCAAACAAAAAATGATTGTTTTGGGAATTGACCCCGGCTATGCCATAGTCGGCTGCGGCGTTGTTGAATATCAGAACAACCGCTTCAGACTGATTACTTACGGAGCGATAACGACCGAAGCGCACACTCCGTTTAATGAAAGAATAGAAAAAATATATGACGGTGCGACGGAGCTTATGAGCCGCTACAAGCCCGAAGCGATGGCGATTGAAAAACTGTTTTTCAACACCAATCAGAAAACCGCCATCGATGTCGCTCAGGCAAGGGGCGCTCTTGTGCTTGCCGCTCAGAAAGCGGGAGTTCCGATTTTTGAATATACTCCGCTTCAGGTCAAGCAGAGTGTTGTCGGCTACGGCAGAGCCGAAAAGAAGCAGGTTCAGGAAATGACCCGTATCATGCTCGGGCTTGAGAAAATCCCGAAGCCGGACGACGCCGCCGACGCCCTTGCAATGGCTATCTGCCATTGCCACAGCGCAGGTTCGCTTATCGGGCGGTTAGGGTAACATTAAATAATAAACAAAGGAGCATTTTATGTTTTACAGCCTTACCGGTACTGTTGTGTTCACCGATGAAAACAGCGTTGCGCTTGACTGCGGCGGCGTTGCATTCCGTCTGCTCACAACTCAGAATACACTCAGACAATGCGCTCACATCGGCGAAAAGCAAACGCTTTTCACTCATTTGAATGTCAGAGAGGATGCGCTTGACCTTTTCGGCTTTGCCGATAAAAACGAGCTTGACTGCTTTAAAATGCTCACGGGCGTTACGGGCGTCGGCCCGAAAGCGGGGCTTGCAATCCTTTCTCAGCTCACTCCCGATATGCTTGCGGTGAGCGTTGCCGGCGGAGATGTCAAGGCGATAACAGCCGCTCCGGGAGTCGGCCCGAAGCTTGCCCAGAGAATCGTTCTGGAGCTTAAAGGCAAGCTCAATGCTTTTGCTTCAGGCTCGGCGGCAATGGGCAACATTGCGGCGGCGCAGAAAGCGTCGGTCAGCTATGCGGGCGAGGATGCGGTTAACGCCCTTGTCATGCTCGGCTACAGCCGCTCCGAGGCGAGCATAGCCGTCGGAAAGCTGGACGGCAACCTTTCAACCGAAGAAATGATTAAGCAGGCGCTTAAAACGCTTGCAAGGAACATATAACGCAGGAGGAATAACATGGATTTTGATTTTGAAAACAGAATTGTTGCCCCCGAATTTTCCTCTGCGGAAGATAATGACATAGAGCTTTCTCTCCGCCCGAAAACGATAGGCGAATATATCGGGCAGGACAAGGTGAAAGAAAATCTTTCCGTTTATATTGAAGCCGCCCGTCAGAGGGGAGAACCGCTCGACCATGTTTTGCTCTACGGCCCTCCGGGTCTCGGCAAAACCACGCTTGCGGGCATAATCGCCAACGAAATGGGCGTTAATTTCAGAGTAACAAGCGGCCCTGCAATCGAAAAGCCGGGCGACCTTGCGGCTCTGCTTACAAATCTCAACGACGGCGATGTGCTTTTTATTGATGAAATTCACCGCCTTTCGAGAGCGGTTGAAGAAGTGCTTTACCCCGCAATGGAGGATAATGTGCTTGACATTATTATCGGCAAAGGCCCGTCGGCACGCTCGATAAGGCTTGATTTGCACCGCTTCACCCTTGTCGGAGCAACGACAAGAGCGGGTCAGCTCAGCGCACCTCTGCGTGACCGCTTCGGAGTTATTCTCCGCCTTGAGCTTTACACTCCCGCTCAGCTTGCGGAGATAGTCAACCGAAGCGCAGGAATCCTCGGAATAGATATTGAGCAGGACGGCGCAATAGAAATTGCCTCCCGTTCAAGGGGAACGCCGAGAATTGCAAACAGACTGCTCAAGCGTTCAAGAGATTTTGCTCAGGTCATGGCGGACGGAGCAATCAACAAAAAGACTTCCTCCCTTGCGCTCGACAGAATGGAGATTGACGAGCTCGGTCTTGATTCAATCGACAGACTTATACTTAAAACGATGATAAGGAACTATAACGGCGGCCCCGTAGGTCTTGAAACGATTGCGGCGGCAATCGGCGAAGAAGCGGTGACCATTGAAGATGTCTATGAGCCTTATCTTATGCAGATAGGCTTTCTCAGCCGCACGCCGAGAGGCAGAACGGTAACGCCCGCAGGCTATGCGCATCTCGGCATTGCCATGCCGGGTCAGCAGAGACTTGATGTATGATTTGATTTATTGTGAGGTATAAAAATGAGAACGGCAGACGGCTGGAAAGATTATGAGCTGATTGACTGCTCCGACGGCGAGAGGCTCGAACGCTGGCGTGATATTATTCTTGTGCGCCCCGACCCTCAGGTCATATGGAAAACGCCCAAGGAAAATCCGCTTTGGTTCACTCCCCATGCCATATATAACCGCTCCAACACGGGCGGCGGAAGCTGGAGAATCTGCAAAAAAATGCCCGAGTTATGGCAAATAGGCTTTGATGAGCTTAAATTCAATATCAAAACAATGGGCTTTAAGCATACGGGGCTTTTCCCCGAGCAGGCGGTCAATTGGAAAATGACCGCAGATATAATCAGAAAAGCCGGCAGACCCGTCAAGGTGCTGAATCTTTTCGCCTACACGGGCGGCGCAACCGTTGCGGCTCTCAATGCGGGGGCGAGCGTTACGCATGTTGACGCTTCAAAGGGCATGACCCTTTGGGCAAAGGAGAATGCGGCGGCAAGCGGACTTTCTGACTCTCCCGTTCGCTGGCTGGTTGACGACTGCATTAAATTTGTTCAGCGTGAAATCCGCAGAGGGAATAAATACGATATAATAATCATGGACCCACCGTCATACGGCAGAGGACCGGGCGGCGAGGTCTGGAAGCTTGAAAACGAGGTTTACGGCTTCGTTGAGCTTTGTTCTCAGCTTCTGAGCGATGAATCGCTTATGGTGCTTATAAATTCTTACACAACGGGGCTTTCGCCGAGCGTTATGGAATATATTCTCGGCGAAACGGTGCAGAAACGCTTCGGCGGTTCGACGGTCAGCGATGAAATCGGCTTGCCCGTTTCATCAAAACCCGGCAGGGTGCTTCCCTGCGGTGCGAGCGCAATCTGGCTCGGAAAGGATATAAAATGAAAAGCGTAAAACCCGGCAGAGGTCCGTCAATGATGGGCGGAATTATCGGAATATGCGTTGCTCTTTTCGGCGTGTTGTGGACGGTGCTTGCCGCTTCGGGCGGAGCGGGAATAATGGTTCCGTTCGGCATAATATTCATTGTTATAGCCGTTGTTCAGGTAATCTATAATTTCAAAAATGCGACGGGTAAAAACCGTTATTCTCAATTTGACATTACCGACGAAGACGAAGAACCCGACCCGCTGAATGAAAAATTCGGCGCTGACGGAGATTATAAGCGCTCTGAGATGAGCAGCAGCCGCTACTGCCCCTATTGCGGAGCAAAAGCGGGAACGGATTTTGAATTTTGCAAAGAATGCGGCAGAAAGCTGCCGTAAGAGGGGTGCTTTGATGTTAAGCATGAGAGAACTTTGGAATTTTCCGATTCTGTTGATTTTTGGAATTGTATTGCTTGTTGTTTTACCCTCAAAAGGAAAGTTAGTCGGATTGCTGTTTATTGCGGCAGGTATATTTTTCCTGATTTTACTTCTGAAAGAAAAAGGCGTTATCAAAAAACGCCCGAAAAAATCGAAAAGAAATGAAGAATTCGGAATTGACGAAAGAGACGCCTTGATAATCAAACACGGAGAAGAAATTGAGAAAATTGAAGAATATGATAACGACAGCGGTAAGGAATACTGCCCCAACTGCGGCAATTACGCCGTTTCAGGCGGCAGATGTGAAGCCTGCGGAGAAAAAGTGACAGAGGAATAATGGTATTTTTATTATGAGCGAAAAAATTATTGAATTTGATAATGTGACCTATGTTTATGACGCTGAGGACGAGGAAGCGGAAGTACGTGAAAAGCCTGCGCTTTCCGATGTCAGCTTTTCGATAAACAAGGGCGAATTTGTTGCAGTTCTCGGCCATAACGGTTCGGGCAAAAGCACGCTTGCAAAGCTCTGCAACGCCATTTTTGAGCCGACAAAGGGCACGGTTAAGGTTAAGGGCATGGTTGCCGACAGCGAAGAAAAGGCGGACGAGATACGCAGGATAGTCGGTATGGTGTTTCAGAACCCCGACAATCAGATAGTTGCAACGATAGTTGAAGACGATGTTGCGTTCGGCCCCGAGAATCTCGGCATTGAGCCGAAAGAGATTCGCCGCAGAGTTGACGAGGCACTGAAATCCGTTAATATGTATGAATTCCGCCACAGAGAGCCGCACAAGCTCTCGGGCGGTCAGAAGCAGAGAGTTGCAATTGCGGGCGTTATCGCCATGCAGACCGAGTGCATAGTGCTTGACGAGCCGACGGCAATGCTTGACCCCAAGGGCAGAGAAGAGGTTATGCAGACGGTCAAACGCCTTAACAGCGAGCTTGGAATAACGATTGTTCTTGTTACGCATTTTATGGACGAGGCGGTTCAGGCGGACAGAGTCATCGTCGTTGACAGCGGCAGGCTTGTTATGGACGGAAAACCGAAAGAGGTCTTTTCAAAGGTCGAAAAGCTTCGCTCATACGGCCTTGATGTTCCTCAGTCAACGGAGCTTTGCCATGTTCTCGGCATAAAAGAGGGCGTTATCGGCATTGACGAGTGTGTTGATGAAATTTCAAAGTATCTCGGAGGTGCCCGATGAGCTATGCAATCGAAACGGTCGGTCTGACCCATTATTATTCAAAAGGAACGGTTCAGCAGGTTGCCGCAATACAGGATATTAATCTGAAAATAGAAAAAGGCGAGCTTGTCGGCATTATCGGCCACACAGGCTCGGGCAAAAGCACCCTTATTTCGCATTTTAACGGGCTTCTGAAGCCCGACAGCGGCAAGGTGCTTGTTGACGGCGTCGATATCTGGCAGGATAAGGAAACCCTGAAAAATTCCCGCTTCAAGGTCGGCCTTTGCTTCCAGTATCCCGAATATCAGCTTTTTGAAGAAACCGTATTCAAAGATATCGCTTTCGGGCCGAAAAATATGAAGCTCCCCGAAGCAGAAATAAAAGAAAGAGTGCTCAGAGCGGCGGCTTTTGTCGGCGTAAAGCCCGAGCATCTCGATAAATCTCCGTTTGACCTTTCGGGAGGAGAAAAAAGGCGCGTTGCCATTGCGGGCGTCATGTCAATGGAGCCTGAGGTTCTGATTTTTGACGAGCCTGCGGCGGGTCTTGACCCGAGGGGCAGGAAATCGCTTATCAAGCTTATAACGGATTACAGAAAACAGACAGGAAGCACGGTTATTATCGTTTCTCACAGCATGGAGGATATCGCAGGTATGGCGGACAGAATCGTTGTTATGAACAACTCCTCCGTTGCAATGCAGGGAAGCGTTGACGAGGTTTATTCAAGGGGTGACGAGCTGCGCTCAATGGGGCTCAACATTCCAGAAATAACCGAGATATTTGCCCGCCTGAGAAGCAGGGGAATTGATGTTCCTGCCAATGTTTACACGGTTGAGCAGGGTGCAGAAATCCTGCGAAGCCTCAGAAACGGGAGGTGCGGCAAATGATAAGAGACATCACGATTGGTCAGTATTATCCCGGGGATTCCGTGCTTCACAGGCTTGACCCGAGAGTTAAGCTCATTGTAACCTTTTGGCTCATTGTCGTTATTTTTCTTTGCAAAAGCTTTCTTTCTCTTGCGCTGATTGCGCTGACTGCCGTTGCGGCGGCGGCAATCTCAAAGGTTCCGCCGAAAATGATATTAAAAAGCCTGAAGCCGATAGTAATAATTCTTATTTTCACCGCCGTTCTCAATGTCATATACACTCAGGGCGGTGAGGTATATTTTGAATGGTGGAAAATTTCGATAACCCAAAAGGGAGTTAACACGGCGATATTCACAATGGTCAGAATCGTAACGCTTGTCGTTATCAGCTCGCTTCTGACTTACACCACAACGCCGACGATGCTCACCGATGCGCTTGAAAGGCTTCTTTCCCCATTAAAAATATTCAAAATCAAGGTTCACACCCTTGCGATGATGATGACCCTTGCACTGAGATTCATTCCGACCCTCATTGAGGAGATTGACAGGATAATGAACGCTCAGAAGGCGAGGGGCGCAGACCTTGAAACGGGCAACCTCATTCAGAGAGCGAAAGCACTTGTTCCGATTTTTGTTCCGCTGATGGTTTCATCCTTCAGGCGTGCATATGAGCTTGCGTTCGCCATGACCTGCCGCTGTTACACGG
>JBJEQC010000092.1:0-19486 GCA_051881555.1 Acutalibacteraceae bacterium | reverse complement strand
ACCGCCGTAATATTTCGCCGCTTCTTCAAGCTCACGGGCGCATTCCTCAACGCCGGCAACAAGTCCGTTATCGGATTTCAGAGCGGAATATGCGTTTTCGAGGGCTTTAATAACCCTACCTGCATTCTGAAGCAAAGTTTTTTCTTTTGAAAGCTCGTCTCTCTCGCCGACTCTGACATTTGCGGCGGTGATTTCGTTTATCTGATAATTCAGATAATCAAGACGGGCGGTCTTTTCGTCCCTTGCGTCATAAAGCGACTCAAGCTCACGTTTAACTGAAACGAGCTTTGAAAACACCTGCTTATATTCGCTCCGAAGCTCCCCGTTTTCCGCAAGGCTGTCAATGAATCCGCAATGCTTTTCGGGCGAGAGCAATGCCTGGCTGTCATGCTGACCGTGAATATTGATAAGCCCCGATCCGATTTCTTTGAGGGCTGATACGGTTGCGGGACAGCCGTTTATACGGCAGGAATTCTTACCCGAAACGGCAAGAGAACGGCTGATAACAAGAGTTTTATCAGGCATTTTTTCAATTCCCATTTCGTCAAGAAGCCGTTCGGTTTCATCGCTTATATCCGAAAAAGAAGCATAGACTCTTGCGCTCTGCGAGCCCGAACGGATAAGCTCCCTTGAGGTTCTCTCGCCGAGAATTGCGTTAATCGAATCAATGACAATCGATTTTCCCGCTCCCGTCTCGCCCGTCATAACATTAAGACCCTTGTCAAATTCAAGCTCCGCTTTTTCAATAACTGCTATATTCTCGATTTTCAAATCGACAAGCATAATCGTTTATCTTCCTCTCAGAGCAAATCTGCAATGGCATCCTTCATCTGACATGCAAGCTCGGGAGTTCTGCAAAGGGCAAAAATAGTGTCGTCGCCCGCAAGAGTGCCGACAAGTCCTTCCCAATGCATTGAATCAAGAGCCGCACACGCCGCCTGAGCCATTCCCGTGTAACAGCGGATAACAAGAGTGTTGCCCGCATAATCGGCAGAAATAACCGAATGGCTGAAAATGCTTCTGTATTTTCCGAGAAGCTCGCCCGAATCGCCGCTGTCAACGGCATAACGGCTTCTGCCGAGCTCATCGACCTTTTTAACCAATCTCAGATCCTTGATATCTCTTGAAACGGTTGCCTGAGTGGTATCAAATCCCTCTTTTTTCAGCAATTCAAGCAGTTCGGTCTGGGTTGATAGGCAATTTTGCTCAATCAGCCTTAATATCGTTTCATGTCTTTTCTTTTTCACAGTCTCATCCTTTCGCATCAGTCGGCAAACTCTTATCGCCTCTGCGCTAATTTTTTATAAAGAATATCAATAAAATTATCCGATTTGATTCTGATGAAATTCGCCGTAAACTCCGCTCTTGAAACAACAACCCTGCACCCCGGCTCAACGGTCAGCGGATTCGTTCCGTCATTTGAAACGCAGAGAGCGCAGTTTTCAGCCGATTCAACGGTTATTTCGGCATCGGGTCTGAAAATCAGCGAACGGTCAACGAGCGAATGGGGGCAAATGGGGGTCAGCAATATGCTTTCAAGCTCGGGGTCAACTATCGGTCCTCCCGCCGAAAGAGAATAAGCGGTTGAACCTGTCGGCGTTGAAATCAGAACTCCGTCGCACAGATAGCTGTTAAACCGTTTGCCGTCAAGCGCAACATCAATCGCCGTCATTCTCTGCCGTTCTTCATTGATTATCAGGCAATCGTTGACGCAGCAATCGCTGAATATAACCTCGCCGTCTTTTACAATGCTTGTTTTAAGCATAAGGCGTTTATCAAGAGCATAGCTCCCGTCCATAAGCTCGGAGAGCAAATCAAGCTCATTATCCTCAAGCCCTGCCATAAAAGCAAGTCTGCCCGCATTCACTCCGAGAATCGGCTTTTGCCTGACGGCGGCAAGCTTTGCGGCGTGAATAATCGAGCCGTCACCGCCGACCGCTATAACCGCATCGCACTCATCAATTGCTTTCTCGGCGGGCAGAAATTCCGCCTGAGAAAATCCGAAATCGTTTTTCAATTCTGCGGGGATAAGAAGCTTTGCGCCGAGCTTCAGCAGACTGTTATATATTCCTTTTGTCACTCCGAACGCTTCCGCTCGGGTCAGATTAGGCATAAGAGCAATTTTCATTCTCTCATCTCCCTTTCAGTCGAGGCATTCATGCGAACGCTCAACAAGCTCCTCGGGCGAGCCGCTCCACAGCATTCCGCCCTCGGATTTTTTTCTTATATACATTAGGTATTCAATATTTCCCTCGGGACCTTTAATCGGCGAAAAATCCGCCGAAATAACCTCAAAGCCGTTTTGAGAAGCAAATTCGATTATGTTTTCAACAACCTGAACATGAACGCTTTTGTCTCTGACAACGCCCTTTTTGCCGATATTCTCTTTGCCCGCTTCAAACTGAGGTTTTATAAGGCAAACCGAACATCCGCCGTCTTTCAGCAGAGTATTCATCACGGGCAGAATCAGCTTCAGAGAAATAAACGAAACATCAACCGAAGCAAAATCTATTTCATCGGGAATCTGTTCTCTTGTTACATACCTGAAATTCGTTCTTTCAAGGTTAACCACTCTTTCGTCACAGCGCAGCTTCCATGCAAGCTGACCGTAGCCGACATCGATTGAATAAACCTTTTTGGCGCCGTTTTGAAGCATACAGTCGGTAAATCCGCCCGTTGAAGCGCCGATATCCATGCAGACGCAGTCTTTAAGGTCAAGCCCGAAGCTTGAAACGGCTTTGCTGAGCTTCAAACCTCCCCTGCTGACATAAGGATTAACCGCTCCCCTGACTTCAATTATGTCGGATTCCTTGACCGCCGCACCGCCTTTCAGCGCCTTCTGACCGTTAAGGTAAACGCTGCCCGCCATTATGAGAGCCTTTGCTTTTTCTCTTGTTTCGGCAAAGCCTCTTTCAAAAACGGCAACATCAAGCCGTGTTTTGTCGCTCACAACGCCACCTCTTTTTCTATTTTCTCCGCCATTTTCTCTGCGCTCAGCGAATATTTTTCCATGAGCCTTGAAATGCTTGCGTGGCTGACAAATTCGCCGTCAACCGCTGTCAGATAATATCTGCCCGAAAAGCCTCTTTCAAGCAGTCGGGAGCCGAGAGTTTCGCCGACTCCGCCGCCCTTCATGCCTTCCTCGAAGAAGAAAACATTTTTACAGCCGAAAGCATAATTTATTGCTTCCTCGGACAGAGGAATAATTTTTGTAAGCTTTATAATTTTAGCATCAATGCCTTTTTCTTCAAGGATTTTCAAGGCATTGAGAGCATTGAAATATAATCTTCCGTAGGTAACAATCGCAGTTTCAGCCTGAGGATTTCCGACAATTTCAAAATTTTCGGAAGCGGCTTCAAAATCCTCGGCAGTCCGCGGCATGCTTCCTCTCGGATATCTTATTATCACGAGATTATTATCTTTATAGAAAGCATTGTAAAACGCTTTGCCGAGCTCCGCATAGGTTGAGGGCGAATAAACCGTGGTGTTGGGAACGCTCTGAACCAAAGGAACATCAAACAAGCCCTGATGCGTTTCACCGTCCTCGCCGACAAAGCCCGCACGGTCAACGGCAATAACAAGCTTTCTTCTCTGCAAAGCTCCGTCATGGATTATCTGATCGGCGCAACGCTGAAAGAAAGTTGAATAAACCGCAAAAACGGGAAGCATTCCGCCCGCCGCAAGCCCGCTCGCAAAGGTTACGGCGTGACCCTCGGCAATTCCTACATCAAAGAAACGCTCGGGATAAGTTTTTGAAAATTCTTCAAGCCCCGTTCCGAGAGCCATGGCGGCTGTCACGGCGCAGATGCGCTTATCCTTTGAGGCAAAAGAACAGAGAATTTTTCCGACATGATCGGAATAGCTGTCGCCCGAGCTTAAAGGCTCGCCCGTGTTGATATCGAACCTTGAAATGCCGTGGAATTTTTCGGGAGATGTCTCTGCATAATCATATCCCCTGCCCTTAACGGTGTTTATATGAATAACGACGGGAGCGGCAACCATTTTGGCGCTGTCCATCGCTTCACAGAGGCTCGGAATATTGTGGCCGTCAATCGGTCCAATATATTTAAAGCCGAGACTTTCAAAAAATGAGCTTGAAAAAATCATGTTTTTGAGAGCCGTTTTAAGCTTAAATAAATGATTTGAAAGTGATTTTCCGACTATCGGAATTTTCTTGAGAGCCTTTTCCGTTCTCGCTTTGAAGCGGTAATACTCGGGCTTTGCTCTGACGGCGGCAAGATATCTTGCCATTGCCCCGACATTTTCGGAAATCGACATTTCGTTGTCGTTCAGAATAACAATCAGCCTTGTTTTTGCCGAACCCGCATTGTTCATGGCTTCGTAAACCATGCCGTTGCCGAACGCTCCGTCGCCGATAACGGCAACCGCATAATTCTTTAAGCCTTTAACGGCGTTTGCCGCCGCAATGCCCGCCGCCTGGGAAATCGATACTCCTGCATGACCCTCATAAAAGCTGTCATGCCCGCTCTCATCGGGACGAACGAAGCCCGAAATTCCGTTTTCAGTTCTCAGAGTTGAGAACTCGGAATATCTGCCCGTCAGAAGCTTATGAGTGTATGCCTGATGGCCGACATCCCAAATTATTTTATCCTCGGGCGAATTAAAAGACTTATGCAATGCCACGGTCAGCTCAACCGTTCCGAGATTTGAAGCAAGATGACCGCCCGTCTTTGAAACGGTGTCAACAAGAGTTCTTCTTATCTCAGCGCACAGCATTTCAAGCTGTTTTTCGCTCAGAAGCTTAACATCCGAGGGATGTTTTATATTCTTCAAATATTCGGTTTTGACTTCAACATTTTGATTCATATAATCAGTTTTTCCTGTTTGAGAGCTTGTCCGCAAGCTCGGAAAGGAACTCTCCTTCACAACCGAAAATATCAAGAGCGGCTTTTGCACGCTCGGTAAGTTCAAGGGCATACCGAGCCGATTTCTCAAGACCGAGAAGCGAAACATAGGTTGATTTTTCGTTTTCGCTGTCACTGCCGATCGGCTTGCCGAGAGTAGCTTCATCGCTCGTTACATCAAGAATATCGTCAACAATCTGAAATGCAAGCCCGATATTTTCGCAATATTTTTCCGCCGCTTTGATTTTTTCCTCATCAGCCCCTGCGGCAATACAGCCGAGCAGAGCCGGAACTCTTATCATTTCGCCCGTTTTGAGCCTGTCGGTTGCCTTAATTTCGTCAACCGAAACGGATTTTGCTTCATTGGCAAGATCCATAACCTGACCTGCAATCATTCCCGAACAGCCCGCCGCCTTTGCAAGCTCAAGAGCCGCCGCACAGCGTTTTTGAGCATCAATTTCGGGGGCTGAAAGGGCGGTTTCAAACGCAAAGGTCAGCAAGGAATCGCCCGCAAGCAGGGCATTGGCTTCGCCGAAAGCCTTGTGACTTGACGGCTTTCCCCTGCGCATATCGTCGTTATCCATGCAGGGCAAATCGTCGTGAATAAGCGAATAGGTGTGAATCATTTCAGCCGCAAGCGCAAGCGGAACTGCTTTCATATAATCGCCGCCGCACACACGGCAGAATTCAAGAGTCAGCATGGGTCTGATACGCTTTCCGCCGTTATTGAGGGAATAAGCCATGGCTTCAAGCATAACCTTTAAGCCCTCGGATTCTCTGCCCTCAAACAAAGCGGGAGAAACATATTTTTTTGCCGCTTCATTTATTATCAAAACATAATCCGAAAATCGTTTTTCAAATTCAATCATTGCTTTTTGCCTTTCCCGAAGAAAGCTCCGTTATCTTCAATTGAGCCTTATCAAGGCTTTTTGAGCATTTAGCGGCAAGAGCCGTGCCTTCTTCATAAAGCTTCATCATTTCTTCAAGTGTCAAATTTCCGTTTTCAAGCTTGTCCGCAATTTCTTCAAGCCTTGAAACGGATTTTTCATAATCCATTTTTTCCATATTCAGCAACCTCTGACTTCCGTTACTTCACATTCAAGGTCTCCGCCCGAGAGCCTGACATTTATGCTGTCACCCTTTTTGACGGAACCGATATCTGTTATAATTTTTCCGTTTTTGCTTGCAACGCTGAAGCCTCTTGCAAGGATTTTCAGCGGGCTCATTGCGTCAAGCTTTGCACAGACGGAAGCAAGCCTTTTTGATTCCTCAGCCGTTCTTTTGGCAACGGCTGAATCCATCGCCATAACCGCTCTGTCGCATCTGACGCAAAGAGAATCTATATAATTCGATGGACTTAATTTCTGTAGCACGGCTTTGTTTAATTCAAGCCTTGAACGCTCAAAGCCTATCTTTTCAGCCACCGAAGAATCAAATCTTCTTTGAAAAGCTTCGAGGGATTCACGGAGCCTTTCGCAGTCGGGAACGGCAAGCTCCGCCGCCGCAGATGGCGTAGGTGCTCTGAGATCCGCCGCAAAATCGCAGATTGTGAAATCGGTTTCATGGCCGACGGCTGAAATAACGGGAATTTCGCTTGCGGCAACGGCTCTTGCAACGATTTCTTCATTGAAAGCCCAAAGCTCCTCAACCGAGCCGCCGCCTCGCCCGACTATCAGCACATCAGCCGCCTTTTCGGCGTTAAAAAGCTCAATCGCCGCCTTAATCTGCGGCGCGGCGTTCTCCCCCTGAACCGCAACGGGACAGAGCACAAGCTCCGTCATGGGAAAGCGGCGGGAAATGACATTGATAATGTCTCTGATTGCCGCACCCGTCGGAGAAGTGACAACGCCGACCCTTTTCGGGAAAGCGGGAATCGGCTTTTTCTTTTCGGGGTCAAAAAGTCCTTCTTTTGCAAGCTTATTTTTGAGCTGTTCAAACGCAAGGCTCAATGCGCCCGTTCCGTCGGGCATCATATCGTCAATATAAAGCTGATACTGACCGTCTCTTTCAAACACGGACACTCTGCCTTTGACGATAACGCTCATTGAATTTTCGGGCATGAATCTGAGCCTTGAATTGGCGGATTTGAACATTACAGCTTTAATGGACGAAAATTCGTCCTTGATTGTCATGTAATAATGACCCGTGCGGTAATGATTGGTGAAATTTGATATTTCCCCCTGAACAAAAACAGTTTGCAGGTTGATATCCTGCTCGATTATTGATTTAACATATCTGTTGAGCTGGCTGACGCTCAGAACAACTCCGTTACTCACCGTCCGCCGCTCCTTTCAGCGACGCAAGAACGGCAATGCCCGCCGCATTGTCGCAGGAAAAATCGGGCTGTGCAAAGCTTGCGTCGAATTTTTCAAGAATGCGTTCTCTTATCAATGAATCTGACATAACTCCGCCCGCATAAACAAGCGGAAGTCTGCCGTATTCCGAAAGAGCCGACTCGGTCATTTTTTCAACCGTTTTGCCGATAAAGTCAAGGCAGTATCGGGCAATATTTTCATTTTTTTCGCCTTGGTCAAGCATTTTTCTGCATTGATTTTCAAGCCCCGAAAGACTGCAGTCAAGGCCGTGAACGCTGACCTTCGGGTTATAAACTTCGGAGCTGTTAAGAGCAAGGGCTTCAAGCTCTTTTCCGCACGGGAAAGATAGGCCCATCATCACTCCCGCCCTGTCAACAGCCTGTCCGCAGTTCAAATCGAGCGTTTTGCCGATGATTTTAGCATTAAAGCCTCTTTCGGTATCGGGAGAAACAAGAAGCATTTCGCTCGTTCCGCCCGAGACATGAAAGGCAATGAATTTTTCATTCATAAGGTTCATTCTGCCGCTTGAGTATAATGCCGCCGCAATATGACCCGCCTGATGAGAAAAGCCGTAAACAGGCTTTCGCATTGCCGAACCGATACACTTTGCGGCATTGACTCCGACAAGAAAGCACGGCATATATGAACCCTCTGCGTCTCTCGGCTTTTCCGAAACTCCGACGGCGTCAATTTCGCCGCCGTATTCGTTAAAAAGCTCCTCAACAAGCGGATAAAGCCTTGAGGTGTGATGAAAGACCGCATCGCTCTGACGCAAGCCCTTTTCGCCGGGCTTTACGGGCAGAAGTCTTTTTTTCTGAATCAGCAATCCGCTTTCGCTGTCATAAACGCAGACAGAGGTTGTGTAATTGCTTGTATCTATACCAAGAGTCCGCATTATTTCGCTTCTTTCGACAATGAACCGAGAATACCGTTGACAAACGAGGAATCCTCTTTTGCGGCGTATTTTTTGCAAAGCTCAACAGCTTCATTAATTGACACTCCGACGGGAATATCGTCAAAATAAAGAATTTCGCAAACCGCAAGCCTGAGAACCGCAAGGGCAACCTTGGAAATGCGGTTAATCTTCCAGCCGACCGAGAATTTCTCGATATTTCCGTCGATTTCTCCGATATTTTCCCATGTTTTATTCAAAAGTGTTTTAACAAAATCACTGCCCGTGATAACCTCGTTTTCAATCGCAAAATCATAAAGCTGCTCCATATCGGTATCGCTGTTGAATGATTTTTCAAAAAGCAGAATAAAAACCTGTTCTCTTTCTTCTCGTCTTGTCAATATAATTCCCTCCGTAAGGAGCATTTAGCCCATTTTATGGCAAAAAGCGGGTATAAAACCCGCCATTCAGCCGTTTTTCGGAGTTATTATATCATTATCATTTGAATTATACAATAACTATTTTAAAAAAACTTGCAAAATTTGATTGAATATTCATTAAAAAATGCATAAAACTCAGTATTGCATTTCCGTTATCGTTATGTTTTCAACAGGATAGCCGGTCTGCTTGACTGCAATCTCTTTGATTTTGACAATTGAAACATCGTCAAGCGAGCCGTTTTCAACAATTATTTCCGCATTGCCCCCGTTCAGAATAACAAGATTGTCACAGCCGACCTTAGCAGTTATCAGGTTTTCGATATCGCTTTCAAGAGCGATTGAAGCGGCAAGCTCCTCAAGCGCTTTTTCGGCTTTTGAAACAGCTTCTGATGAGGATGAGCCGTCTTTTATGACATCGTTGAGCGCTTCAGCCGCTTCGTCATGGGCTGTCTGACGGCGCAGCTTCGCCCCTGCAAAATATTCGCTTGCCTTTGCCTGAGCGGGAGCGTCCTCCTGGGCGGCGTCGGTTGAAATGACATAGCGAGCGTCTCCGAGATTTGCCCCCTCGGTTACTTCGGGTGACAAAACGGTTTTTCCTTCATCCGTGCCCGCAGATTCAACCTCGGGCCTGGTGTAATACCAATTAACGAAAACCGCCGCTGCAAGAGCGATGATAAGGGTTGCAAGCAAAAGCTGTCTTTTTTTGATAATCATTGTTTTCTCCTCCGGAATAAAATTGTAATTTTATGCATAATGAATGTATCAATTCATTTTTGCCACGCTGACTCTTGCGCTGCTGATATCGAGCAGTGCGGTTACCGCCTGAACAATCTGTTCTCTGACAATCTCCGAACCTGCGCCTTTGCACACGACCGCAACGCCCCTGATTTTCGGCTCCGCAATTCTGACAACTATCCCCTGTTCACCCGACGAGCCGTCAACAATAACATATTCATCTTTTCTCTCAAAGCTGTTTTTGCCCGACGAATCCGCATTTTCTCCGTAGTCAAAATCATGCAGATATATATCTTCGCTGCTGCTTTCAAGAGTCACCATAACCTTTGTTTCGCCCGCTCCGTCAATTGAAGAAATTATTGCTGTCAGGCGTTCTTCAAGCTTTTTTGTGTATTCATCGGGGTCTTGGGCGGATAAGGTTGTTGACACGGGCGAAGAAACGCTTTTTTCTTTTTGCGGAATTTCGCTGATTAACAGAGCCACAGCTCCTGCCGCCAGAAGCACGGCGGCAAGCAATATTTTCGGGCTTAATTTTGTTTTATCCGAGATTAAGCCGATAATTTTTCTTAAAGCATCGGTTATCTTTTTCAATTGACTATACCGTTCCTTATTCTGCATTGACCGTAACGGGAGCGCCGATTCTTTCCGACACCCTGCCGGAAAGTTTCTCCGCTTTATCAATATGTTCGGCAGGAATATTTATCGTGATATTATGTATAATTATACAGTTTTCTTCGTCAACATAAGCGTTGATTTCCGATTGAAAAGCGGGTATGTTCAGCTCGTCAGCCGCCTTTTCAATCTCGCTGTTTACGGCGTTTTTACAGGCTGAGAGCATATATTCATTCAGATTTTCATCCGCCTCGTTCTCCTCCTCAAACGCAAACGCTTTTTTTTCAAAAAAATTTTTACCGTCTTTTTTAAGCTCGGTCAAGGGTGAAAAAATTGCCGCAACAACAAATATGCCGACAACGGCTCTGATGGTTTTGTCCATTGATCCTCTCGGAGAAACTATCATTGCAAAGGTTCCGGCCGCAGCGGCGGCAATCAGGCTGACAGCCCAGCTTTTCAGAGCATCCAAAGCTTTATCACTCCCCGTTTTATAAATCTGTTTTTACTGCAACAACCAAGCCTGCCGAGATTATAAACACAGCCATGCAAAGAATCAGCATTACATTTGCCATTGAAAATACAAAAGCCGTGTTTCTGAGCAGTTCCGAGCATACCCGGCAATCAAGCAAATCGCTGACCGCACACGCCGCACGCATGGCAAGAACCCAAAGAGAAAGATTAATAACAATGGGTATTCCGATAACAAAAAGCACAAGAACGGCATATATCCCAACCGTACCTTTGAGCAAAGAAAGACTGCCGACAACAGATGTATAAGCCTCTGCCAAAGCGCCGCCGACAACGGGAACAAAGGTGTTTGCCGCAAGCTTGACTCCCTTAACTGCAATACTGTCCGCAGAAGAAGAAAGCAGGCTTTTAAGCGCAAGGAATCCCGAAAACAGACCTGCCGAAGCCGAAAGCACCGTTGTTACGGTTTTTCTGAGAATTTCGCTTATCGCCGAGAGCCTCAGCGTCGGAAGCATTGCGCCTGACACTCCGAGAGCGGAAGTAATACCGATAAGCGGCAGAGCAAAGTTATCAGCCAATGCTTCAATGAATTCTGCGGCGGCAAAAGCCGCACTTTTAAAGGTGAGCGCACTTGTCGGATTGCCCGATGCGGTTATGACTGCCGCAAGAACGGGAATCAACGCTTTTTCAAATACCGAGCAGGATTTTATCGCCGAAACCGCCGCTTTTATGCTCTGAGAAGCAGGAGCAAAAACCGAAATAACGATAAAACAGCCGCAAATCAGATTAAGTACGGTTTTGCTTTTTTCATCATCGGGGAAAAATCCCGAGCAAACGCTGACGAGCAAAACAGTTCCCGTGACTTTCATTAATCCTTTGAGCGGTTCCTTGAATCCGTCTTTGAGCATTTCCCACAGCAGTTTAAAAACCGATATTGGCGAAACATCAAGAATTTTTTCAAGCTCTATATCTTCACAGCCGAGCTTTTCAAGATATTTCTCCGACTCATCGGAAAGATAATCCGACAGTTTGTCTGCGCCGATGGCTTCAAGCGAATCTTTTGAGTATTCATCAATGTTAGCCGCACGGGCAGTCGGAGAAAACATGGCAGAAAATGCAATTGTCAAAAACAAAATAACGATTTTTTTAAAATTCATCCGTTTATCAATCCAATCGCAAGCTGAGCAACGGCTTTGAGCATGGGCACGGCAAGAGCAACAGCTCCGATTCTGCCCGCAAGCTCAACCGCACCCGCAACCGAAGAGCAGGAATTATCATAACAAATATCCGCCGCAAACTGAGTTACAACGCAGATTGCAAGAGCCTTCAGCAATATTGTAACATTCTCGCTGTCAATGCCTGCAAGGCTTATAATTTCGCCGACGCCGCCCGATAAATCAAGCAGCTTTTCCGTCAAGGCAATCAGCGTAACCGCCGCGCCGCCCAAGGCAACGAGCGGCGCAAACTCGGGCTTTATCTGCCTTATAAGCGCATAAAGCAGGGCGGTCAGAATGCCGATAAAGGTTATTTTCAGAATATCCATTTCAGAATTCTATAATTTGTTTTACGGTATCGAGCAAATCTGCGAACTGCGGAATCAGCATCATCAGCACAACGACTATGCCCGCAAGAATCGTTATCATTGCATAATCGTCTCGCCCCGAACGCACAAGAATTGAATTCAGAATCGCAACTATGATTCCGACCGCCGCAATTTTTATAACAACGGTAATATCCATCTTTGACACCTCAAATCATAAGAATTGCCGCAGAAATGCCGAGAGTCAAACCGAGAGCGGGAAAAAGCTTTGAATACTTTTTGCCCGTTTCTTCCCTCACGGCAAGCTCGCTTTCAAAAATCCGCCTGTAATATTCACAGCATCTGAGCTGACCCGAAACATCGGTTGAGCCGATATCCTCACCGAGCCTTTCAAGATAAACGGTAAAATCCGAAAGCAGACGGCACAGCTCTTTCTCGCTTTCAACGCTCTTTTTCCATGCGCTCGGGAAAGGTTTGCCGTTTTCGGTTTCGGTTCGGCATTTTAAAAGAAATCCGAGATTTTCAAATCTTTCGCTTTCGCAAAGAATATTCAGTATATCCGAAACAGGCAGTCGGGCGTAGTTAAGCTGTGTTTCAATAACCGAAATCATAAGCAGGATTTCTTTGATAACCGAGATTCTTTTTGAATAATATGCTGCAAGGCCGAAGCCGCCGAAGGTAAAGCCTGCCGATATCAGAAGCATTGCCGCCGTTTTAAGCAATCAGTTCACCCGCCCCGATAATTTTTTCAACCTTTCCGACATGAACGCCCGAAAGAAGAATAACCTTTTCAAATGCGCCCGTTGAAAGAAGCTTTCTCAGAATCGGCTTTGTTTTAAGCTCCCTTTCATCTCTTGCATGAATGCTCAGAGCAAACGATACTCCGCAGTTGACCCCTGATTCTATCGCCTGCGCCTCCTCATAAGAAGCAATTTCATCGCAAATAATAATATCGGGCGAAAACGACCGCAAGCCTATAAATATGCCCTCTGTTTTCGGATATGCCGTTATCAGATCACAGTTTATGCCGAGGTCATTCTGCGCCGCAGAGAATACACTTGCTCCGATTTCTCCCCTCTCGTCGCAGACAAAAACTTTAAAAAATCGCCCTCGTTCCGCTCCTGAAAGCTGGCGTGCAAGGTCACGCAGAATAGTTGTTTTTCCGCTTGACGGAGGGCCTGCAACAATCACGGATTTTAAACCGTCGGCAAAATCGGATTTATATATTTCATCTGCCGCCCCGATAATCTCACGGGCAATCCTGAGGTTGATTGCACAGATATCCCTGACGGCTGTCACTCTGCCGTTTTCGGAGACAGCGGTTCCCGCAACTCCCGCTCTGTGGCCGCCCGCAAGCGTCACATAACCGCGGTTTATCGCTTCGGTGAAGCTGTGAACGGAATAACTGCAAAGTCTCCTGAAAATTTCTTCAATTTCTTTTTCATCGGTTTTCAGCGCCAAATCCGAATAAACGCCGCTCAGTCTGCCGCCGGGCAAAAGAAATTCAGCTCCCGAATCCGTCATAATAACCGCAGGCATTCCGGTGCGAAGCCTTATTTCACGGATTCGGTTTTTGTCAAAAGCTCCGAGCGCAAGAAGCGGCTGAGACAGTCTCGGAGAAAGACCGCCTGCGGCAAGATCAAACCGCTGAATGTTATCCATCGTTTTTTTCTGACCTTTCTTTTCCGTTTGATAATATATATGGCTTCTTGTCCGCAATTAGAACAGAGCAGATTTGTATAAACTTGCCGTTCTGCTCATAAATCGTTGCTCCGGAGCGGATTTAACAAATTGTTTACTTGAATTAAAGTTTATAATATGATATAGTAACTAAATGAAATGGCAATTATTTCTTTTGGAGGATATTTTATATGTCAAGGCTTGATAACGACTCACGGAAGCAATCCCTATTCAAGCGGATTTTCAGCAACAACTCATACTGCTGGCTCGCTCTGCTCTGCACGGTCGGCGTTATGATGCTTGTTTACTACTGCTACAACCTTTTCCCGTTTGGCGAAACAACCATACTGAGAATGGATCTCTATCATCAGTACGGTCCTCTTTTTGCGGAGTTTTATGACAGAGTTACAAACCTGAAAAGCTTTTTATATTCATGGCAGACGGGCTTGGGTTCGCCGTTCCTCGGCAACTTTTTCAACTATCTTTCAAGCCCGAGTGCAATTATTATTCTTTTGCTCGGCCATAAAAACATGCCCGAAGCCATTGCGGGAATGATTCTTACCAAAGCCGCTCTTTCGGCATGGACTTTCACCTATTACCTTAAAAAATCTCAGAACAGACACGATTTCACTACTGCGGCATTCGGCGTGCTTTATTCCATGTGCGGCTATTTTATCGCCTACTATTGGAACGTCATGTGGATTGACGCAATGGTTTATTTCCCGCTGGTTATTCTCGGAATCGAGAACATCATAAATCACAGAAATCCGAGACTTTACATTGCTTTTCTTGCTCTTACGCTCCTTTCAAGCTACTACATGGGCTATATGACCTGCATATTCTCGGTTCTTTATTTTATCGTTTATTATTTCAGCAAAAAAGAGCTTACGGAGCTTGACGGTTCAACTCCCTACACGCTCACCGAAGACGGCGAAAAGAAATATTCCTTTAAAAACAAGCTGAAAGGCAGCATTTTCCTCAGAAGCGGCTTCACCTTTGCATTTTCGAGCATTGCCGCCGCCTGCCTTGTTGCGGTCGCGCTTTTGCCGACATTTGTTATCCTTAAAAACTGCTCCGCTACATCGGGAACCTTCCCAAAAGATTATAATTCTTATTATTCGATATTCGATTTTCTTGCAAACCACCTTGCAAGCGTCAAGCCCACAATCCGCAGCAGCGGCGAAGATGTTCTGCCCAATGTTTACTGCGGAATTGCAACCGTTCTGCTCGTTCCTCTCTATCTTTTCACAAAATCCGTTCCTCTCAGAGAAAAGGTTGCCAATGTATCTCTGCTCGGAATTCTCTATTTCAGCTTTAACATCAATATCCTCAATTATATCTGGCACGGCTTCCATTACCCGAACGATCTGCCCTACCGCTTTTCTTTCATGTATTCATTCATTCTGCTCACTCTTGCCTACAAGGCGTTTACGAGGCTGAGTGAATTCAGCGGCAGAACCATTCTCGGCTCGGGAATTGCAACGCTCGGAGCTATTATATTAATTCAGAAAATAGGTTCAAAAAATGTTGAGGAAGTTACAATTCTCATCAGCATCATTTTTGTTGTTACCTACTGCCTTGTCTTTGCTCTTATGAAAGACAAAAGATATCAGCAGTCCGCCGTTGCTGTTCTGCTTCTCTGCTGTGTTATCGGCGAAGTTGCATGCGCCAACACCGACCGTTACAGCATGGATCAGATAAAGTCAAACTATGTCGGCGATTATGACGACTTCCGTGCGCTTAAATCACAGCTTGACGAATATGACGGAAGCGACACCTACAGAATGGATCTGACCTATAACAGAGCAAGAATGGATCCCGCATGGTACGGCTACAACGGAGTTTCAACCTTCTCCTCAATGGCTTATGAAAAGCTCTCGAATGTTCAGAGCGATCTGGGTATCTACGGAAACTATATTAACAGCTACACCTATCATCTTCAGACTCCTGTTTATAACATGATGCACTCGATGAAATACATCGTTGACAATGACGAAAACGTTACGGTTGAGGATGATTATTACACTGAGCTCATGAGCCAAGGGAAATTCACGGCTTATGAAAACGAATACTATCTGCCCATCGGCTTTGCGGTCAACACCGAGCTTAATAGCTGGTACACTTCGATGAACAATCCGTTTATGGTTCAGAGCGACTGGTTTGAATACGCAACAGGCGTTTCGGATGTTTTCGGCATGATGAATATTGATGAAATTCAGTATTACAACATGGACGAAATCACCTCGGGTCTTGACACGGGCGATATCTATTATTCAAAGACCAACCCCGGCGAGGGCGAGCTGACCTTTATCCTCAAAACGGAAGAAACAAGGCATTGCTATCTTTATGTCAACTCAAGAGATTTTGACAGCATCTCGATAACCAAGGGCGATAAGGATGTTACTCAGAATACGGACGAGCCTTATATTTATGACCTCGGTATTGTTACCCCCGACGACGAAGTGATTGTTTTCATTTCCATTGATGATCCCGAATACGGATATATAGATTTCTATCCTTATTATGTAAATGATGACAAGCTCAACGAGGGCTACGAAATCCTCAAACGCCGTCAGATGAATATAACTTCATTTGAAGAAACAAAAATCACAGGCACGGTTTCGTCGGATAAAGACAGCCTTTTCTTCACTTCAATACCCTATGACAAGGGTTGGACTGTCAAGATTGACGGCAAACCGATTGACGGGAGCGACTATGTTGCGCTTTGCGACGCATATCTCTGCTTCAATCTGCCTGCAGGCGAACACACGGTTGAACTGAGCTTCATGCCGAGAGGTCTGATTCTCGGCGCAGGAGTCTCTGCGGCAACCGTTCTGATTCTAATTGCCGCCGCAATCTTCTTCGCAAACCGCAGAAAGAAAAAGGCTCTTGTTCCCGCATTTTCACCCGTTGAAGGCGCAGAACCCGTCAGCGTTGAGCTTGAGCTCCCCGAATCGGAGGAACAAACCGACTCAAGCGGTGAAGAAACCGGGATTCAAGATGACTTGACGGCTGGACCCGATGAAACAGCCGATAAAGAAACCGAAACGGAAAGTGCTCCCGAAATCATTGAAGAACCCACCGAAGAATCGGAAGAAAAAGAAATCGGCGAAGATGAAGAAAATAAAGAAAACAATATAGAATAATTTTCCTGCAAATGAAACCTTTGGAAAAAGCATTGCAGGCGATAAACTCAGAGATTAATTTTACACAAAATCCCCGCTTTATCGGCGGGGATTTTTTCTGTTTTGCTTATTGTTATGACATCTGAAAAAATATATAATATTTAAAGCACACAATTGGGGGTTATTATGGATTTTCTGTCTGAATTTGTTGCTAAAAGCAGTCCGAGAATCATTGTTTCTCAGCTTATCGGCTTCGTTGCATCGGCACTTCTGCTTTTCTCTTTTCAACAGCGCACCCACAAAAGAATTGTTGCCATGCAGGCGTTCTCGGGTTTTCTTTTTGCCGTTCAGTATTACATGCTCGGCGCATACGAGGGCATGGCGGGCAACATAGTAGGAATGACAAGGGCCGTTGCTTATTATTTCAGAGGCAGGTCAAAGCTTATTGACAGCCTGTTCTGCCCGATTATTTTTGCCCTGCTTGCCGCAGGCGCAGGAATTGCAACATATTCATCCCCCGTTTCGCTTCTGCCGATGAGCGCAATGATAATTTCATCATTCGTTATCTGGAACCCGAAAACCCAGCAGCTCAGAGCGCTGACGCTGCCGACCTCTGCAATGTGGCTTATATACAACATCATTTGCAGCTCGGTATCGGGCGTTGTAACGGAAATATTCTGCGAAGCATCTATTGTTATCGGGCTTATCAGGTTCAGAAGCAAAAAATCCAAAGCTCTGTAATCGGGAGGAAAAAAGTGGTTAAGGATCTTACAGTCGGCAAGCCGTCGCTCGTGCTTTGGAGCTACACTCTGCCGATGTTTTTAAGCGTTATATTTCAGCAGCTTTATAATATTGCGGATTCGGTCATTGCCGGCCGTTTTGCGGGCGAGGACGCCCTTGCCGCAGTCGGAGCATCATACCCCGTGACGATGATTTTCAATGCCGTTGCAATCGGCTGTAACATCGGCTGCACCGTGGTTATTGCAAGAATTTTCGGTTCTCATAACTACGCCCACATGCGAACGGCAATCTCAACAACCATCATTTCCGCCGTTGCGCTTTCGGTTATCCTTACGGCAATCGGTCTTGCGATATGCAGCCCCGTTATGCGCCTTCTGAACACTCCGCAGAACATTTTTGATAACGGAGTGCTCTATCTTAACATTTATATCGGCGGATTCGTTTTTCTGTTTCTTTATAATATCGCAACCGCAATTTTTGTTTCGGTCGGCGATTCAAAAACTCCGCTGTTTCTGCTGATTTGTTCTTCGCTGAGCAATATCCTGCTTGACTATATTTTTGTCAGGTTCTTAAAGCTCGGAGTTGCAGGCGTTGCGTGGGCAACATTCATCGCTCAGGGCACGGCCTGCATTCTGGCGCTTGTGTTGGTTTCAAAGCGCATTAAAGAAATTAAGGTAACGGAAAAATATTCAAAATTTTCTTTTGGAACTCTTTGGGAAATCTGCAAGGTTGCCGTTCCGAGCATATTACAGCAGAGCTTTGTTTCAATCGGCAATCTTTTCATTCAAAGGCTGATAAACGGCTTCGGTTCGTCAGTTGTTGCGGGTTATTCGGCGGCAATAAAGCTTAACACATTCTGCATAACGAGCATAACCACGCTCGGCAACGGCGTTTCGGGCTACACGGCGCAGAATGTCGGCGCAAAAAAGCTGACAAGAATCGATTCGGGCTTCAAGGCGGCTCTGTTCATGTCGCTTATCATTACTTTGCCGTTCACTCTCGCCTATTATTTCGGCGGCGGTTCGCTGATTATGCTGTTTCTGGAGAAAGGCAACGAAGCGGCACTAGAAGTCGGAAAAGCATTTCTCAGAATCAATGCCCCGTTCTACTGTTTCATCGCTTTCAAGATTATCACCGACGGCATTCTCAGAGGCACAAGCTGGATGAAAGCGTTCATGGTCACAACCTTTACCGACCTTATTCTCAGAGTAATATTCGCATATGTTCTTGTCGGAGATTACGGCACAAACGGAATCTGGTTCTCATGGCCTGTCGGCTGGCTGACGGCAACTGCGCTTTCGGTATTCTTCTATTTTATGAATTACCGTTCAAGGAAAAAGACCGTTACGCTTCAGGCGGCGTGATGGATTTTAAATTTTTTTCATTTTGTAGCGGATAATGCCACACCGTCCAATTTTGCTATTTATTATTCGCCTGACGGCGAATTGGTTCGTCGGGGACGCCGAACCTTACGGGTTATTTGTGAATTTGTGCGTTTTCAGGCTGCAAACGTAGGGGACGGGTCGCCCGTCCCGCATAGAACGGAGCCGTTTCCCCGGAACGCTGAGGACAGCGTTCCCTACAAGGGAATGCGTTGATATCCGGCATTTTCAGGCGGGAGAACACAGTTCTCCCCTACGGTCGAGCCATTATTCTTATTTTGTATAAGGAGATTGTATATTATGTTGAAAAAAGAAAACCCATTTACAAAAAATCGAAATGCTTTACTGCGCAAGTTTTCGGAAATGAATTTGCCGTTCAGTTTAAGAGCAGAGCTGACAAAGCCTATGGACGGTCAATCCGAAAACATAAAAGAAAAGATAGCAGAAGCGTTATTGCAGATTGTTTCAGAAAGCAGTTCGGAGAAGGAAATGCTTGAAAAAGCGGCAAAAATCAAAGTTGAAGATTTTTATGAAAGCTGAAAAACTGATTTAATAAATAAACCGTCTGAGAACGAACGGATTCTCAGGCGGTTATTATTTTTCGGATTATCTTATTTTGAAATAACAATTCTTGCTCCGTGTCTGACGGGAACGGTAACAAAGACCTCGGGGCAGATTGTTTTAAGCTCGG
>JBJEQC010000091.1:0-4500 GCA_051881555.1 Acutalibacteraceae bacterium | reverse complement strand
CAAGGTAATGGAACAGGTTGAAAATTTTGAGGAAAATGGTTGATTATAAAAGAAGGTTTTTGTTTGAAAATATGACCGAAAGAAAGATAATAAACATCTCAATTCAATTTTTGCGGAGAAATAATTTGATTTTTTAAAGCAGTAACCCTTCCTTATTTTCAAAGTTATAAGCAATCCTGTTTGACATCTGCCGCTCTTTTTGGTTTCTACCATGCTGTCTTATCGGAAATCATCAGGACAGCGTTCCCTACGAAAAACCAATTGCATAAGTTGGCTTATATTTGAAAACAAACTTACCAATCCTCAGCCCTACGGGCAGCGATTCGCCTCCCTCTTGAGGGTGCGGGTTGCCGGTGGCAACCTCTGAGCGTAAGCTCAGAAGCACCGACCGAGGCGGCAGCCGAGACGGTGGCACGGCGAAGCCGTGACGGAGGGAGTCGCCAAAGGAGCCCATGCAATAGGCTGCTGCTTCGTTGGCCTCCTTAGAAAAGGAGGTGGCATTTGCGAAGCAAATGACGGAGGATTGATAAGCTGACGGTTAAATTATTGTATACTTAAACACACAAACCCCGATTTGCGTTTCATAATCCTCAATTTTTTAAGGCTCCGAAAAAATTTTTAACACTTTTAAAATGACGGTTTGAGTCGGTTTTTTAACCGAATCAAACCGTTTTTCTTATTTTTTCGGGCATTTTTCAACTTTTTCAGCAAAAATTACAGATTCCGACTTTTTGCATTTCGGTTTTACTTCACCTAAAAAGGTGAAAAAAAAGGCGAGTTCAGACTATTAGTGAAGGGACTTTTTTGAAAACACCCGTTCCGGCGTTTCGGAATTCAACAAATTCCTTTCAAAATAATCAGGCAAGGAGGAAAGAATGAAAGAGAAATATTATACCATGCCGAACTCGATTTTCGGCAAGGGGATAACGCCGTCGGAATTTGCGGTTTTGTCAAATCTCAGAATGAGGGCGGACAGAGACACGGGAAACTGTTTTCCGAAAATCAAAACAATTGCTTCGGACTGCAATATCTCCCCGTCAACGGTCAGAAGATGCATAAAATCTCTTGAAAAGAGGGGCTTTATCCGCAGAACCGCAGTTTTCAGAACGGTATCCGAAGACAGAAAGGCTCAGACAAGCAATTATTACCATGTTTTTCTCTGACCCCCCTTTCAATTTGACAGCACCCCCCTGTCAAAATGACAGTACCCCCCTGTCAATTTGACACCCTATAACAATAACCATATTAACAATAACCAAATGAACAATAACAAACATACTTACTAAGGAGATGAAAAAGTTGAAATATTCAACAGAGAATTATTACGAAACACTCAGCGAATGCTATTTTTATCCGGAAGCTCCGTTCAAATCGGAAGCCCTCAAAAATGTCAGCCGAAAGGCAATGGAATATCTCTGGGACAAGGGCTTCTATGAGTTTGAGGGAAAAACCTACGGCAGAGAGGAAATCAGACAGCTTCTGATTGAAGAAATGATGCCCGAAATCCTCGACAAAGCGGTTGATTCCTATGTGAATGCAGAAAAGGTTGACAGAGACGTGCCCTATCTTGCCGCCTGCATTTTCAGAACCCTGCTTTCATATGAAACCTACATTGAGCGTCTGTTCCGCAAAAATGCCAAAAAGCATGGCTTGAATTAAATCAGCCGAAAACGATGTCAAAGCGAATCCATTTCCCGTATTCGCCGCAAACGCCGATTTCACCGCCGTTTTCCTCGGCGATTGACTTTGCGATTGCAAGCCCCAGACCGTAATTTCCGCCCTCACGGCTTCTCGCTTTGTCAACCCTGTAAAATCTTTCAAAGATTTTCTCTTTTTCCCCGTCGGGAACGCCCTGACCCGTGTTATACACGCTCAGAGTGATTTTTTTGCGCTCTTTTGTGAGACTGAGACGGATAACACCCTTTTCCTCACCGTATTTGACGGCGTTGCTCATCAGAATGCCGACAAGCTGTTCCGCCTGCTCCCTGACGCCGTGGATTTTTATGTCGGGTTCAACCTCAAACTGAACCACCGTTCCTTTTTCAAATGCAAGGCTTTCAAACGGAAGCCCTGCGCTCATTACCGCTTCGCTAAGGTCAAATTCGCTTCTTTCCGCTTTTTCGGGAGAATCCTCCATCTTTGCAAGCGTCATAAGGCTTTTAACAAGCCCGTCCATTTTGACGGCTTCGTTTTTGATATAGTTCAGCCACTTGTTTTCGCCTATCTCCGATTCAAGCACGCCTGCGTTGGCGGTGATAACTGCGATGGGAGTTTTAAGCTCGTGCCCTGCGTCCGAAACAAACTGCTTTTGCTTTGTCATGGCTCTGCTGACGGGTTCGGTCATTCTGTTAACAAGAAAAACCGCAAGAATAAGCAGAAGAACCCACGCTCCCGCACCCGAAAGCAGGGTCAGAGCCGCCGTTCTGCGAAGATTTTCAACAGCAGGTCCGCTGTCGAGCAGAGCAAGGCTCATGCCCGCTTCATTCTCCGAAAGCAGATAATATTTGCCGTCAACCGTGCCGAACTCCCTGCCCTTTTTGAATATCTTTTCTGCCGTTTCAATTATATATTCCTCGCCGTAAATATCCTGCCTGTCGCTGAACCATGAGACAAGCTCTCCGTCGGCATCAAACCGTGCGGTGACGAGATTTGAGAGAGAATATTTATTATCCTTTCCGCCGATGCCGTTGTCAATCCTCCTGACGGGTTTTAAGCCGTCGGGTCTGTCTGACGGAGCATCAAAAATTTCTCCGTGAATATCAACAGCGGATTTCAGAAACATTTCCGCTTCTTTTTTGTCTCTGACGGCAGGCACAACCGCAATTATTATCATCAAAGCGGCAATTATCGCCGTCACAAAGAACATGACCGTTGCAAGAAATTTCAGCCTCAGGCTTTTTATCATTCCTCCGGGCTTTTTCAATCCGTATTTCCCTCCTCCAAAGAATAGCCCACGCCCCTCATTGATTTAACCTTGACGGCAGAGCCGATGAACGAAAGCTTTTTTCTCAAAAACGAAACATATACCTCTATATTATTGTATTCCGAATCGTTGCCGAAGCCCCAGACCTTTTCAATCAGGGTTTCTTTTTCGATTATTCTGCCTTTGTTTCTCATCAGAATTTCAAGCAAAAGCAGCTCTTTAAGCCCCATTTTGACAAATTTGCCTGTTTTTTTGCAGAAAACTCCGCCTTTTGCCGTCTGAAGAACGATGTCGCCGAATTCAGGCTCGTTTTCTTCAATGTTTCCGGGTCTTCTCGTTATCGCTCTGAGACACGCAAGCAGCTCTTTTGTTTCAAAAGGCTTTGTCAGGTAATAATCCGCCCCCGAATCAAGCCCCTTAACCCTGCTTTCAAGCTCGGTTCTTGCCGTGAGCATCAGCACGGGCGTTGCGATTTTTCGCTTTCTTATCTCTCGCAAAACCTCAAATCCGTCGATTTTCGGCAGCATTACATCAAGAATAACCGCATCGTATATCCCCGACAGAGCCTCGTCAAGCCCGCTCTCGCCGTCAAAGGCGGCTTCGGCGGAATAATTCCGGTTTTTCAGCGTCTGACAGATTGCGTCCGAGAGCGCAGGCTCGTCCTCAATGACAAGAATTTTCAAGCTGTCTCACCCTTTCGGCTTCGTTTGATTACTATTATACAAACAAATATTGAACAATCCTTGAACATTTTTCAAAATCGGGATTTATTCAAGGTTTTTTCAAGGAATCGGCGATAAAATTCTGGCAACAAATCAAATATCGGGAGGTGAACGACCTTGGAAAACAAATTCAGAAACGAGCTGAAATATGAAATTTCCGTCGGGGAATATTTCATGCTTCGCCCGAGACTTCGGCAGATCATGAAGCCCGACCCCCACGCCGACAAAAACGGCTTATATTATGTTAAAAGCCTTTATTTTGATAACTGCTATGATACTGCGCTCCACGAAAAGCTCAGCGGCGTTAATGTCAGGGATAAATACAGGATAAGGTGCTACAACGACGATTATTCATTGATTCTTCTTGAAAAGAAATCAAAGCGAAATAATCTGTGCCTGAAAAAATCCTGCGTTCTCAGCCGTGAGGAATGTGAAAACCTCATAAACTGCGGAATTTTTCCCGAAAATCCCGATAATGAAACGCTCACGGAAATCCGCTTCGGCATGAACACAAGGCTTATGAAGCCGAAAACGATTGTCGCCTACAAGCGTGAACCGTATATTTTTTCGGCGGGCAATGTCAGAATAACCTTTGATTCGGATATCCGGACGGGGCTGTTCTGCACGGATTTTTTTGACGGCGGCAATCCGCTTATTCCCGCTCAGGAGGCGGGAAAAATGATTCTTGAAATCAAATATGACGAATTTCTGCCCGACATAATCCGAACCGCCGTTCAAAGCGGTATTCCAAGGCTTCAGGCGTTCTCAAAATACGCCGCAAGCCGCCAATACGAATAATTAAAAAGGAGGCATGATAAAAAGAAAGTGGTAAGGAAATCCGAGAACTCTGGAAAT
>JBJEQC010000090.1:0-4558 GCA_051881555.1 Acutalibacteraceae bacterium | reverse complement strand
AAGAAATACCCATAGCAGTTCAGAAACTCATCTTAAAACCTGCAGATTATTCGGCAGTTTATGCCGCAATAGCAGCCGTTCCGTCAGACTTGTCGGTTTATACCGATGAAACCGTTGCTCAATTGGAGAGTATCATTGAAAGCGTTGATTATACCCTTGATATTACCAACCAAAAGCAAGTCGATGAATATGCAGAACAAATCAATGAAGCCATTAATAATCTTGAAGAAGAATGCTGGCTAATCAGACTGTTTAAAGCAATTATAGTGTTTATTAAAAAAATTCTTATTAGAGTGACAATGCTTTTTGCATAAAAACAGAACTCCAAGCAAGAATAATACAACTTTGCTTGGAGTGAGTGTAATATCAAAAGCCATTACCAACAATCTGGCCGAAAGAGCGGTAAAACCTTTTGTTATCGGCAGGAAAAACTGGCTGTTTTCGCATCGCCGAAAGGAGCAGACGCCAGTGCTGCAGCCTATTCAATCGCCAATACCGCACAGGCAAACGGCATTGATGCCAAAGAATATCTGACAGCCATATTCCGCACCGGCGAAAAACGGTTGCCGCTGAAATCTGAATAAGACAACCCCCGAAGAATCCCGTTCTTTTGAGCGAACAAATTCTTCGGGGGTTAATTCTATTTGCCTGGACGTGGGGTTATTTGGGGGTTACGTTGTTTCATTTGCTGATCGACAAAGCAATGACTAATGCCGAGCTGATGGAACAGGCTGACTTTAGTGCCAATATCATTACCTGAATCAAACGTAACAATTATGTTTCTCTCGACACTATTGAGAAAATCTGCAAGACTCTTGACTGTGGAGTCGATGACATTTTGGGATTCATCCCGGAGAAAGAACGATGAGTTTGTATGTGCAGGGTAATGGATTTGATATAGCTCATGGCATCAAAGCGCCATATTCAGCATTTGGAGCATTCCTTTCTGAACATCACGAATCATTTTTGACAAGATTTTAAGCCATGTATTATATCCAACCGCTGGATAATACAGAACCGTGGTATACAGAGACTGCTCAAAAACATTGGAACGAAGAGAAACTACTTTTTGCTGAGAAACACTTTAACAACCAAGTTCTACACTATGAAGAACTCTATAAATATCAAAATGAATTGAGATCGTTAATATATAAATACACTACTTTCCTTGGTCGAACTGTTTAAAGAATCAAAAATTGAAAAAGCAATAAGCACAATTGAAAGCAGCCGATACTATCTGCCAATGGCAAAAGTATTGGCTGTATTACGCATTTCGCCCGGTTAAGCTAAAACGACTCCCAATAAAACCAGCAGGCAACGCCGCAAAAGGATGATACCTGCTGATAATTTATCTCATATCAGATATTGGCGTGCAGTCTGTACTATTTCTCAGATACTCTTCCGTTTTACTGCTTAAAAGTAATTTGACATAACTTATCGGTTCATTATAGATAAGATAATCAAGCTCAGATGCCTCATAATTATTCCGGGCATATTCTGCTTCAATCGTATCACAATTAATTGATACCATTGAATCGTCAATTAACATTACCTCTACACAAGCGGTGTCAATATTAAATTCACAAGATTTGATGTAATTCATCAGGATACCTCCAAAATTAGATTATTATTGAGAGTATCGTAAGCGTGAGTTTCTTCCTTTGTCCTTAAATATGCGCCAGCTCCTTTTCTAAGGAGCCCATGCAGATAATTGCAGTTTTTTCAATGAAACAGCAGAAATCATCGGAAACACGGTAGGGGCGAACTGCGTTCGCCCGCTTGAAAACGCACAAATTCAAAAATAATCCGTAGGGTTCGGCGTCCCCGACGAACCGATTCGCCGCAGGCGAATAATTTGTATATTTCAAAGTTTTAAACAGCGGGAGCAAGCCCCCGCCCTACCTTGAATACTGTAAAAATCCGTTATTTCTGCATTTTGGACGATGTGGGCATCGTCCGCTATAACAAAAAACACAAGCCACCCTGACGGATGACTTGCGTTTCTGTAATAATTTGGATTGATACTTAATTAAAATGCGTTTTTGATTGCCTGTGCGGTGATTCTGCCGATGCCGAACAGATTTTTGAAGAAGCTTGCAAGCTTCTGGAAGAAGCCCGCTTTTACGTTGATTGTCTCGCTGTCGCTGATTTCCTCGCCGTCGGAATTTCTGATCGGCGTTCCGTCAGCATTTGTCAGCTTGACGGTAACGGTTGAATTGCTCTTGATATTCGAATATGAGAATAGTCCTCCCGTGGCTTTTTCGGCACCGTTTACATACCATTTTATCTGGGCATCTGACGGCAGATCGGTTGTGACTGCAACAAAGAGGATGCCGTCGCCGTAGTTGACGGTCCTGTTGCCGGGATTGTTTCTGATTGCAACCGTGGGTATTGCCGAGGTTGCGGGGAAGGTGAAAGAAATCCTTGCTTCCTCTGCACTGCGGGAAACGATATTTGCATTTTTGCCGTTGATTCTGAACGCCGTGCCTGAGGTGAACTGATAGCCGGGTTTTGCCTCAAGAGAAATCACAACGCCGTAAACGGTGTTTTCCGCAAATGTTCCGCCGGGAACAGGCTCCCAAGAGTTGTTGACAATTGTATACTGCGTATCGGTTGTTGAAGCCGTGGCGGGAGTTGCGCCCGTGGCGGGTGCGGAAATGCTGAGAGAGGCGGAGGTTATTTTTTCAGATAGGGATTCGGTTGCAGGGAAGGTATAGGAAATCCTTGCTTCCTCTGCACTGCGGGAAATAACGGTTGCATTTTTGCCGTTGATTCTGAACGCCGTGCCTGAGGTGAACTGATAGCCGGATTTTGCTTCAAGCGAAATCATAACGCCGTAAACGGTATTTTCCGCAAACATGCCGTCGGGAACAGGCTCCCAAGAGGTATTGACAACGGTATACTGTGTATCGGTTGTTGACGCCGTGGCGGGAGTTGCGCCTGCGGCGGGTGCCGAAACATTGATAGAGGCAGATAAAATATCCTCTGTCGCCTTTGTTGCGGGGAAAGTATAGTATGCGACTATGTGTTTCGTTCCGCCGCCCGAAATAAGAGTTGCTTTGTTTCCGTTGAGTGTGACATCAATGAAGTTTGCGAACACGCCGTCAAAATAATCTATGTCGGCAGTGAAAGTGGCTGTGTAGGCAACGCCTTCTTTGAAGGTGGCGTCGGCGGGAGTCCATGTGACCGAGCTGCCGCTGTAATCATAGGTTCCCGTTCCGCAATAGGTTGCGGGAGTTGCGCCGACGGTCGGTGCGTCAACGATGAGCTCGGCAAGCGTAATTCTCGGGGTTCCTATCTCAACCTTGCAGCCTGCCGTTGGATCTCCGAGATATCTTCCGTCTGTTTTTGTATAAAGCTTTCCGTTAACATAGGCGTTATTGCCAGATGCCAGGCAGTCGGAAATGTATCCGCTTCTGTCGGAATAACGAATATAAATTGCATATGCATAATCTCTTTTTGCGGTAAACAGAGAATTGCCGATTGTCAGAGTGCCGTCGTTAAGGCTTATTGCATCCTCTCCGTATTCAAACGAGCAGTTGTTGACTGCAACGGAGGGTGAGTAGGATGAGTCAATATAAATACACTCCGAGGGGGAATAGAATTTTGCGTTATCTGCGGTGAGCGTGCCGCTGTATACCCATATACAACTGTTACGCTGTGTTGATTCATAGCCGGTTTCGTTGCGGAACACACCGCCGTTGATATCCACGGTGGATTCTTCAGAACAGGTTACAATAGTTCCGTAATTTCCTTCCTCTGTCACCGTGAGAATAAAGGTCCCGTTTTCAATGACGAGGGTGGATTTGGCAGATGTTTTGAAAACGGAGCTTTTGCTGCTGTATTCTGCAGCAGGATAAGTGATTGTTCCGCCGCCTTTGCTGTCCTTGACGGTCAGCTTGGATCCGCCGGGGTGCTCCGAAAGGTAAGTTTTACTGCAGTACACCAGAAAGAGCACATTGGAATCCACAGTACCGGTGATTGTGTGGCCGCAAAGGTCAATCGTCAGATCCTGATTATAAATGTCTCGGCGTCCCGTGGTGATGTCGCTGTCAAGATAGATAGTGAAGGGCTGTGTTTTGTCCGAACGATTGACAGCGTCGATAAATTCCTGATTTGTGCTTACATGGCAGGAGGTTTCCCCATCGGCAAAAACAACCGTTCCGAGAGTCGGAACGAGCGTGAGCACCATGCAGACGGCGAGCAGAACGCTCAGCAGTTTAATGCGTGTTTTCATTTGCATACACTCCTTTTTTGGTTGAAAGAAGAATTTCAACCGCTTTTTTACCTATTATATCCTGCTTCAGTTAATAAAACAACGTCAATTTGTAGGGTAATCAGCAAAAAATTCAAAAAATTTTCAACGGCTCAACCAAAGCGGAGAACTGCTTGTGTGGTCGCCCGTTAGAACATGCAGAAATACCGTAGGGGACGGGTCACCCGTCCCGAAAAAATGAAGAATTGAAGTGTGCCTGCAGCATATGACGGTAGGGGCGACCCTGCGTGGTCGCCCGTTTTTCGCAAATTAAGGATAGGCTCCGCCTATGACCGATTTTAA
>JBJEQC010000089.1:0-4585 GCA_051881555.1 Acutalibacteraceae bacterium | reverse complement strand
GCGTTTCGGATTATATTGAATTCACCAAACCGATTAAGGAGGTCATATCAATGACATTGGGTGAAAAACTAAAAGAAGCAAGAAAACAGGCATGTCTTTCTCAGGAGCAGTTAGCCGAAAAGCTTGGCATTTCACGCTCCGCAGTTGCAAAATGGGAGACGGACAAAGGAATCCCCGACATCGAAAATCTGAAACTGATTTCAAAGCTGCTTAAAGTCAGCATTGACTATCTGCTCGACGACGGCGAAGCAATTGACGAATTGGTTATGCGTGAGCCTTTCAGCCTGTCGGATTGCGAGAAAGGAAGCAAAGGAAAGAAAAAATACCGTGCCGTTCGTGAAAAGTTCCCCGATTCGGAAATTCACGCCCTGCTCGGCGAAATGAAGCTGACAAAGAGCGAAAAAGTGATTGACAATGCGCTCGGATTTCTGACCGACGCCCCGTTCGGAATACCCGGGATTATTAACAGCGTCAAAAACTCGGATAAACAGTTTTATCTGATTGAAAAAGACGGAAAACAGTTTCTCGTTACCGTGACGGATGAATTTATTGAAACCCGTCGGCTCGCAAGTCGGGTTGACGGCAAAAAATTTGAAATTGGTAATTGGAAATTCACAAAATGCGGCTATGAGGTCAAATAAACCGCAAAAAGCACGGCGTACCCTCTCTCGGAGCGGATGCGCCGTGCCTTCATTTTTTGGATTCGGTTTATTCTTGCTGTTATTTCTTATAGACTTTAATAATCTCGCCGATATACATTTTGTGATAATCCTTTTTGGAATAATTGCTTTCGATTGACGGGTCGATGAAGCCCGAGGGGTCGAGGAACTGACCAGCCATCTTGCGGCATACTATCGTATATTCCGCCTGCTCAAAGGTCACTCCCCCGTCAACGAAAACAGGCGTCAGACCGCACGCCTCCGCCTTGTCGATATCCCTGCCGCTTTTTGAGCCGCAAAGCCTGAGAGCGTCTTTATACTCCGAGCCGTAGAACGAAATTGTGAAAATATCTTCTTTTTCGATAAATTCAAAGGTGTATCTCTGCGGGCGGATGAAAATGAACGCCGCATCCTTGCCCCAAATCTCGCCAACCGCACCCCAACTGACGGTCATCGTGTTGAATTTCTCGGCATTTCCCGCCGTAACAAGACCCCAGCCGTCCGCAATAAGCTCTACGGGGCTTTTTTCAAGCTCTCTGATGTTGATTTCTTTCATGCTTATACCTCCGATAAAAATATTAATTATTTGTAAAATATGGTAATTAAAGCCTTTGACGGGCTTTTAATTCCGAATTATCATAAAAATGCAATTATTTTACGCTATAATAAGTATATATTTATGGGGTTATTATAGCACAAGCCGCAGATTATGTATAGTGTTTTTTATGCGGCGGGAAAGGAAAATGAAAATGAAAGAGCAAAACATGCCCGAGGTCAAAGGCTATCTCCGAGACTTCATGCTGACCGTTCCCCAAGAAATTTATGCCTGCACGGGCATAAAAATTCTCGGCAGGCGAATCAAATCCCTGCTTTTTTCAACCGATGCGGGAATCATCCGCAACACCAACGCCGATGCCGTTATCGCCGTTTATCCGTTCACTCCCCAGCCAATTATAACTCAGGCGGTTATGACTGCGGCTGATGTGCCCGTTTTTGTTGGGGTCGGCGGCGGCTTAACGCAGGGGCCGAGGGTCGTTAACCTTGCGCTCCACGCCGAATATCAGGGCGCATTGGGCGTTGTTGTCAATGCACCGACAAAAAACGAAATCATCACGGAGTTGAAAAAGTCGATTGATATTCCCGTTGTTGTGACTGTCGTTTCGGAGCATGATGACATTGAAGCCCGAATCGCAAGCGGAGCGGATATTTTCAATGTTTCTGCGGCGGCAAAAACACCTGAAATTGTTGCAAGAATCAAAGAGAAACACCCGGATTTTCCGGTTATAGCAACCGGAGGTCAGACGGGTGAAACCATAACGGCAACAATAAATGCCGGCGCAAACGCAATAACCTGGACTCCGCCCTCAAACGCAGAAGTATTCAAGGATATTATGGCAGCTTACAGAAAGGGGCTTCCCCACCCGTAAGAGCAGTCGGCGAAGCTGATAAAATATAAAAAGTGTGTAAATTATTCAAAAAATGTTTGAACTGTTGAATAATTAGTGTTAAAATGAGTTATAACCGAATTAATAAGGAGGCATGAAGCTTTGGATAAAGAACCTATTAACGGCGTTCCCGAGGAGGAAGATGCTGCCGCAGAGCAGCAGGAAATCACCGTTGACGAAAGCACGGAAGAATCCGCAGAAAGCCCCGAAACACAAGCGGAACCCGTTTCCGAAACCGAACCTGCGGCAGAGGAATCCGAAAGCTTGGAGGATGTTTCTGAAACCGACGGCGCAGAGGCGGAGGAAACCGAGGAATCCCCCGAACCCGAAGAAACCGACGAAAGCGAGCTTTGCACGATTTGCGGAGAAAGCAGAAAAGCCGAGGACAGCGATTACTGCCCCGAATGCGAAGCCGCAATGCTTAAACGAAAAATCCCCTTTATCGGCTGGATTGCGGGAATTGCCGTTATTATTGTCGGCGCCTTTGCTTTTGTTTCAGCCGCTCTCAACTGTGCGCCCGCGCTTCAGTCCGCAAAGGGCGATTATTACGCAAGGCAGAAATGCTGGTACACTGCCTACATTGAATACAGCCAGGTCAGCTCCGTGGTTGACGAAATAACCTCATCATTCGGAAGCCAGACTCCGTTCGTTCAGGCAGGCACGGGAATCAAAGCAAAAATCATTGAATGCGCCGCCGAATGCACATCTCCCCTTGAAGCATATTCGGTTGCAAGTTCATATTTTTCACTTGAGGAGATGGAAAAAATCCGTCCGCTCAAGAAATATGCCGATTTTATCAACGAATTTCAGGCGTCATATGAAGCACTTTCCGACCCGATAAACGATATGCTTGACGGCAAAACAAACGCCGAAGAAACCTTAAAAGCGTTTGAAGCCGTAAAAGGTCAGGAAAACATCAAGGATATTTTCATTGATTATTATAAATTCAATGCCGCCGCTTATCTTAACGAGGATCTTGAAACTCAGATTGAGCTTCTTGAAGCGGTCAGAAAAGACGATGAAGCGGAAAAGAAGGATTATTCGTGGCTTTACAGCGCCGATTATTCCTCTGCCCTCTTTAATGCGGGCAGACTTGATGAAGCCGCAGAAATCCTTGACGGCGTAATAGATAACAACAAAACGCTTCTCAGCGCCTATGAAATGAGAATGGCAATCGCTTTCGCTCAGAACGATTCCGCCAAGGCGGACAGTCTGCTCAGCGAATTCATGGATTATAACGAGGATTACGACACGGCATTTACTCTTGAGACAGTTTATTTCCGCATCAAAGGCGAGCTTGAAAAGGCTGAGAGCATCTGCCTTGAGGGGCTTGAACAGTACGATTCGGTTCCCGAGCTTCACCGTCAGCTTGCGCTGATTTATTTGCTCAAGGGCGATTATGACAACGCCTACGAGCAGGCATATTCCGCAGACCAGAACGCTTATATGCTCTATTATTATTACGGCGACTCAACAGCATATAATGACCCTGCGCTTATTAACACCCTCTATCTTTGCGCTTATCTCAACAAAACAATGGGTCAGCAGGCAAGCGAAAACGCAGGCTATGTGGACGACATCCTTGAGTCGTTTACCGCAGAGGAGCTTTCCGACGAGGTTAACGCAATTGTCAACGGCGAAAAGACCGTTGAAGAAATTCTTTCGGAAGGAGCGTATGATCTGGCATGACGGGCTTATATATCGCTTCAAAAATTTTAACTTTCCCCGGAGCATACATCAGAGGCTTCTGGGAGCAGTTCACCTGCAAGCTTCTCGGCTTGCCCGTTGAGGTTCCCGGCTATCTGAGAATAGACGAAGCATGCGGCCATGTTGAGCACGCTCTGCCCAAGAAAGGCTTTGCCGCCTATCTTATTGCAACCGGCCCCGGCTTTATGAATTTCAATTCCGGGCTTTTCATTCTCCTTGCAGGCTTCATGAATCTCAAATATATGGGCATTACCGTTTGGGATTCCGTTCCGCTTTTCATCCTCTACGCTCTGATGGTATATGTCGGCGCATCTCTTCTGTGCAGTTCATTCCCGCTTGTTGAGGACGCAATGAATCTTTATGATTTGCTCTATCGGCAGAAAAAAGGAAACATCGTCGGCAGAATTCTTGCGTTTATACCGGCTGTTATCGCCTATGCGGGCGCATATCTTGAAAAATACTGCATAACATTCGTTTTGGTTGCGGCAGGCGTGATTGCGGGATTCCTTTTCTGAGTCAGCAAAAATCATCATTCAGGGTCGGCATTTCAAAAGCCGACCCTGTTTTTCTCTTATATCTTATAGTTTTCTAACAACAATAAATAATAATGCTAAAAAATTTTCAAAACCTTACAATAAAAGTTCATATTTCTATTGACATTTTAAAAGTCTTATGTTAAAATAACTGTCGTTCCGAAAATGCGGGTGTAGTTCAATGGTAGAATCCCAGCCTTCCAAGCTGGTTGTGTGGGTTCGATTCCCATCACCCGCTCCA
>JBJEQC010000088.1:0-4608 GCA_051881555.1 Acutalibacteraceae bacterium | reverse complement strand
ATCACGATGTAACCCTTAAAACTGCCGCAAACTCGGGCAGATAATTGATTTAAAAATCAGTCAGCCGTGTAAAGCTATACAACTTTACACGGCTGACTTTCTTTTTTGGAGTACAGATAAAACCCGTATTTATTCCTTTGCATATCAACCAATTTGCAAAATCACGGCGTTTTGAAAATATAACAAGTAAAATAAAAAAACAAGGAAAAGCGTAAAGTACTATAGCTTTACAAGCTCAAAAGGCAGGCTTGATAATCGGACTTATCAAACCTGCCTTTTTCGTTTATATTTTGTTTGGCTGATTAGCCAAAAATGCCTTTATTTCGGAAAGATGTTTTTCAGCTTCTTCTCTTCCGCAGTCATAAACACGCTGAAGAACTTCGGGATCATGCTCCGTTCTGCCGATTTCAAGCGAAGCAGGCGGGCGGATTACGATTGCATCGCCTTTCAGCTCTTTTTCTCTTATCAATCGGGTCGCGTTGTTATAATCGTTATGCCTGTTAGCAAGAACGGGAACAATTGCGGGATATTTGCGAAGCAAAAGCTTAATCAGGGGAGCGGCGGGGAGCTTTTTCTTGACAAAGCCGAGCGGCTGAGTGAGCACAACAACATTTCTGTCATAGCCGATGCTTTCAAAATATTCAAGAGGTATTGAATCCGCAATTCCGCCGTCAAGCAGTTTCCGGCCGTCAATTTCAACGGCTCTTGAAACAAAAGGCATCGATGCCGAAGCCCTGACATATTCAAGCATTGCGTAATCTGCCTTTGGGCAGTTAATATAAACCGCCTTTCCGGTTTCAACATCCGTGCAGACAACATAAAAATCCATTGGGTTGGCATTGTATGCTTCAACATCAAAGTTATCAAGCTTTTCGGGTATTTCGTGATAGCAGAAATCCGCCCCGTAAAGATCGCCCGTTTTTATCAGCGATCTTATGCTGCAATATCTCGGATCTGAAGCATATTTTTTGTTGTATCTTATGGCTCTGCCGATTTGCCTTGATTTTATGTTGCAGCCGAAAGCCGCACCGGCAGAAACGCCGATTGCGCCGTCAAATTCAACGCCGTTTTCCATGAATACATCCAGAACGCCGGCAGTGAACATTCCTCTCATTGCGCCGCCTTCGAGAATCAACCCTTTTTTCATTTCTGCAAAAGCTCCTGCATTGTTACATCTTCTTTTTCATAGAAGGATTCGTATTTTTCCTGATAATAGTTTTCAAGCTTGCTTTCCATCGAGCCGTCTTCGCCGATTGTAATGACCGTGCAGCCTCTCTGAGAGCCGAGTTTGTAGATTCCCGTGTAAGCGAGATAATCAACGCTGAAAGTGTAGTTGAGCCTGATGCCCTTATATTCAAGCGAGAAATTGTTGAGATGGTCGTGACCGCAGAAAACGGAATCCGTGCTTCCGAGCTCCTGCATTGTTTCAAAGAAATTGTCATCGTACAGACTGCAATAAACGATATCGCCGGATTCGCCCGCCGTGCCGTAAATTTGTTTAACATCGGAAGTGTCGGCATATCCGTTTTCGGCATATTCCGTCCATGCGTCTCTGTATTCTCTGAACGGAATGTGAATAAATACAGACGAGGGTACGGTTTCGGGAAGATTTGCATATTCCTCGGCTTTTTCAGGCTCCATTGCGGCAACCGTTTCCGCGTTCTTTGCATTTATCTGTTTTACCGTTTCGGCATACCAATTGATTTGATTTTCGTGAAGTCCGTCATATTTCCATGCAATGCCGAAATAATCGCCGTCAATGTAGGAATGAGTGTCAAGCGTGAACAGCGAACGGGTGATTATTCCGTCGGAATTAACGATATTGAAAACCTGATTTCCGCTGCCGTCAACGCCGTCTGCGCCCTCTCTGAGCAGGCAATGAGGATATGCGGAATAGAATTCGGTTATTTCCTCACGGCTGAAATAACTGTATGCTTCGGTGTCGTGATTGCCGAAAGAGGCAGTCCAATAAACGCCGAGGGATTCCATAAGCTCTGCAAAGAGCTTTGCGCCCGACTTGTTGTTGAATGTTCCCGCCTGGAACGGAACAGGGTAGGCGATATCGCCCGTAACCATGACAAAATCGGGCTTTTCGGCCGTTATCATTGCCGCAACGGCGTTGAGCGACATTCTGTCCTTGTTAATTGACATCCAGCCGCCGCCGAGATGAACATCGCTGAGTTGGATTACTTTCATTTCACCGTCAAAATATATATTCCAATATCCGTCGGCGATGTTTTCAGCTTTTATCTGTTCACATCCGGCGTTCGGGAAGCTGTTTGCTTTTTTGATGTTTGATTTCAGACTGACCGCCGTTATTATCGCCGTAATTCCGATAAACAGAACGATAACGGCAAGGAGCGATGCAATAACCTTTAAGAAAATTTTTCTGCCTTTTTTCTGTTTGTTCTTCTTCATCATTACCTCCGATTAATGCTTTACTTACAGTTCAGGGCGCAGCAACATACGGCTGCGCCCGATGATAACATGCCGATTAAAGTGAAATAAGAGAAACTGTTTTAAGGAAAAGATACTTGAAGAAAGCGGCAACTCTGTCAAAGAAATCGTTTTCACTGCCGAAAGCTATGAAACGCTGTTCAGCCGCTTCGTCACCCTTATAAAGTTCCTTGTAGAAAATGATTGATGTATTATAAGAAGTATCGTTTTCGTTGATGTCTATGATTCTTGCGCCTCTCTGGTCGTTACCGTAGGAATTAAAGGTTACGCCGGGAGTGTTGACAAGGTCAATTCCTTTATAGTTAACTCTGAAGGTATTGACATGGTCATGGCCAAAGAACATTGCAACAACATCGTCCTGCTGAAGAAGTGTTTCAAACTGACCGCTGTTGGTTTTTGAGGGGCAGGGGGATTCGTTGAGCTGACCGCTGAGGGTGTTATCGGGGTTGAGAACATAGTATTTTCCGTCTCTTTCAACCGCTCCTTCGGTTCCCTCGGGAACTTCCTTCAGTGCGTCATAAATCTCGGGAACGATAATATGCTGGAACATCATTGAGGGAACGGGGTATCCGCCGTTCTGGACTTTAAGCTCGTTTGAGGTTTTAACATACCAGTCAAGCTGATCCTGATGAACATAGTCATAACCGCCGTTAACCTCGTCAAAGGCGTTTGAATCAATCATCCAGAGATTATAGGCAATTTTACTGCCGTCGCTTGAATAGATGGGCAAATTGTATGTTCCGCAGCCGTAAAGCTCGCTGTTGTCATCATTGCCGATAAAGCAACTGTAGCTTTGATAAATTTCCATCTGTTCTTCTTTTGAAACAGCGATATTCTGATCGTCATGGTTGCCGAAAACCATTGCAACGGGAACACCTGCTTCTTCAAAAATCGACATATATCTGTCAATCGCAATCTTGACAAACGGCGTGTCGATTGCTTCAACGCCGATACCGCAAGAGGGGCCTCCGATGTTATCGCCTGTCAGAACGACAAGGTCGGGATCAGCCTCTTTGACAGCGTCTCTGATAAAATCCCGGACAATGGGAAAAAGAGCGGGTCCGTCCTGAATATCCGAAATCTGGAGGATTCGGAAGTTGCCGTCCTTGTTAAATTGAAGCTTGCCGTTGCCGTTAACATCCGCTGCGCTTGCAGGAATAAGAATCGCACCGATGCACAGAGCAAGAGCAAGCATGACTGAAAGTGCTTTTTTCATTGCTGTTTTCTCCTTTGGTATTATTAATAGTAACATTATTATAACATCTTAATTTTGAAACGGCAACGGAAAAATGCAATTCCATGTTTTGCACAAAAAAACAAATATTTTTTGTGAATTGTGATAGATACAAGGCCGAACAGTTATAACATTTTGCATAAAAAGCGGCAGGATTCAGCTCTGAAAAAGCCAAATCCCGCCGCTGTGTTCATCTTTTATCCTGACCCGTAAAACGCTTTATTCTTTCAGGAAATCAGTTTTCAACATCGATATGTTCAAGCACTTTAAGATACGAAACCGCCCAAACCCTTTCACCGTCAACATCTTTCAACGCAACGGAAGCTTCAAGAATATCATAGTCATATTTGTAAAGGGAATCCCCTTTATCCTCTGTGCTGAATTTCACAATATAGCTTCCGTCGGGCTGTTCGGAATAATCGATGATTTCAGGGTAGTTTCCGCCGCCTCCTCCATCTTCAACAGCGTAGTAATAATATCCGTCATAGTAATAATAGTTGAAAATACCGTAATACTTTGATGTGTCAAAGTCATCATCGGTCTTTGTCCTGTCGGGCGTTACGCAAAGCACATTTTCAAGAATCCAATCGACCTGATTTGCATCAAGTTTGCGATATGTAACACCATTGAATTTGTTAAGAGGGTCGGTTGCTTCCTTGTTTTCATTACTGTCTCTTTTTGCCTTTTCATACGGAAGATTATTGAACAGACACACTCCTTGATTCTGAATCATATACATTGCATCGGGAAGAGCAGAATCCGATGTGCTGTCAAACAGATATTTTTCTTCATTAAACATATTATCGGTTGACTTTGAGAGAGAGCTTAGCCAAACTCCTCTGATTGTATTAACCAAATCTTCAAAATCCTCATCTGTTGCTTTCAGATTTTCGGTCTGAACAGAGCTTTCTGCCATC
>JBJEQC010000087.1:0-20107 GCA_051881555.1 Acutalibacteraceae bacterium | reverse complement strand
CGCCGTCAAGCTCGCAGGCGGCATAAGAATCCTGGTTGTTGTCTCTGACAAGACCCGCATCGGTTCTTGCAGCAATATTCATGCTATTCATCCCCCTTTGTTTCGGACTTTGTTTTCTTTTAATCGAAGCTGACCGCACGAAGCGTCGATATCTGAACCGAGCTTGCGTCTGACAGTTGCATTAATTCCTTTTTTTGAAAGAATCTCAACAAACCTTTCAACCTGCTGCGGTGAGCTTGGCTTAAACGGACTTTCCGCCACCTCGTTGACGGGAATCAGATTAACATGGCAGAGCATACCTTTGAGCTTTGAGGCAAGCTCATAAGCGCATTCATCGGAATCATTGACACCCGAAAGCATGGCATACTCAAACGATATTCTTCTTGAAGTTTCGGCGGCATATTTTCTGCAAACCGAAAGAAGCTCGTCAATATGATAACTGCGGTTAATCGGCATGATTTTGCTTCTCAGCTCATCATTCGGAGCGTGAAGCGAAATCGATAATGTCAGCTGAAGTCTGCGGTCAAGAAGCTCTTTGATTTTCGGAACAATTCCGCAGGTTGAAAGAGAAATGTTCCTCATTGATATATTCAGCCCTTTTTCATCGGTTATAAGGCTGATAAAACGCATGACATTATCAAAATTGTCAAGCGGTTCGCCCATACCCATGAGAACTATATGCGATATTCTTTCGCCGATATCACGCTGAGCGCAGTAAAGCTGAGAAAGAATTTCGCCGGGCAAAAGGCATCTTTTGAAGCCGCCGAGGGTTGAAGCGCAGAACGCACAGCCCATCTTACAGCCAACCTGCGACGAAACGCAGATAGTGTAGCCGTATTTATATTTCATAACAACGCTTTCAACAAAATCGCCGTCATGTAAAGCAAAAAGATATTTAACTGTTTTATCAAGCTGAGAAACTTGCTTTTTTGCAATTTTACAGCCGTAAATCGGGAATTTTTCACTCAACTTGGTTCTGAGAGCTTTCGGCAGATTTGTCATCCCGTCATAATCCGCCGCAAGATGTTTATGAAGCCATTCATAAACCTGCTTTGCGCGGAATTTCGGGATTTTAAGCCCGTCAAACTCCGCAGTCAGCTCCTCAAGAGTCATTGAAAGGATATCAAGGCTCATTTTGCGCCTCCGTCCTTGCAAAATGCGGCAATAAAAAAGCCGTCGGTTGAATGAATATGAGGCATAATAGTCAGGTAATTTTCTTCATTATCGCTGAATCTCGGGATCTCGGGAAGAACCTTTATTGCGGAAAAATCGGGATGCTCGCTGAGAAATCTGTCGCAAAGCTCTGAATTTTCCTTGGGGTTCAAAGTGCAGGTTGAATAGACAAGTCTGCCGCCATCTTTAAGATAGCGAATGGCATTACACAGTATACGATACTGCAAATCGGGCAAATTGTCAATATCCGAGAGCTTTTTGAAGCGAATTTCGGGCTTTCTTCTGATGATTCCGAGCCCTGAACACGGCACATCGCAGAGAACCCTGTCAGCCAATCCGTAGTTCTCATTAAAAACGGAAGCGTCCGATAGATATGAATAAACATTAGTCAGACCGAGGCGTTCCGCACCGTGCTTTATAAGCTCAACCCTTGACTGGTAAACATCAAAGGCTCTGACACAGCCGGTATTATTCATTTTTTCGGCTATCGTGAACGCCTTTCCGCCCGGAGCGGAGCATAAATCGAATACTGTTTCATTCTCCTGAGGGTCAAGAGCCTTACAGCAAAGCTGAGAAGCGATGTCCTGAGCATGGAACAGACCGCTTTTATATGCTTCAAGCTCATCAACCGATCCGGTATTGCTTAAAATCAGCGCTTCATCGGCGGCGTTTGTTTTTTCGGAAATAACACCTTCTTCGGCAAGCTTCCAGATAAGCTCGTCCGCCGTTGTTTTAAGAGTGTTAGCTCTGACAACAATCGGAGGCGGTTCCAAAGCTTTCTGAGCAAGCGCAACGGCATTTTCAAAGCCGTAAGCGTCAATCCAGAGTGAAATAAGCCATTCGGGGCAGGAATATTTGACGGCAAGATAATCAATGTCGTTTTCTCCGCCCTCGGGAAGTCTTAATCCGTTATCTGAAACCCGCCTGAGAACTGCGTTGACAAGAGAAGCCGCAAATGAAGATTTGTTAACCTTTGCAAGATTAACGCTTTCGTTGACAGCCGCTCTTGACGGAACCTTATCCATGAACAAAAGCTGATATGTACCCATTCTCAGAATCGTGTGAAGCTCGGGCTTCAGCTTTCTGACGGGCTGATTCAGATATAAGCTGAGGTTATAATCAATCAGAATCAGCCTGTCAAGCGTTCCGTAAACGACATTGCAAACAAAAGCCTTGTCTCTGTCGTCAAGTTCGGGATTCTCTTTTAATAAACTGTCAACGGCAAGATTTGAATAAGCGCCGTCCTTTTGTACCTTAAGAAGCGCTTCAAAAGCCACTTGCCTGGCACTTTTCATATATTCAGCATCCTTTCGGAGAGAATCAGTCTCTCCTGTTGTTAAATCTCAAAATAAGTCGAAGCAGGTTTGCAAGAGCCACAATCATTGAAGCAACATAGGTCATTGCGGCGGCGCCAAGAACTTTTTTGGCTCCCGACAGTTCATCGCCGTAAAGCAGATTTGTTTCATCGATTACTTTTATAGCTCTGCGGCTTGCATTAAACTCAACGGGCAGAGTTGCAACCTGAAAAATAAAAATTGCGGCATAAAGCAAAAGCCCGATTGTTACAAGAGGTTCAAATCCCAAAAAATAGCCGACTAAAGCAAGCGGTATTCCGAGAGAAGAACCGATATTGCAAAAAGGAATCAATGAATTTCTGAGCTTAATCGGGACATAATTTTCTGCATGCTGGGCGGCATGACCCGCTTCATGGCAGGCAACGCCGACAGCGGCAATCGAGGTTCCGTTATAAACATCGGTTGAAAGCCTGATAACATTCGAGCGAGGGTCATAATGGTCGCTGAGAGTTCCCGACACCTGTTCAATTCTGACATCGCTTATCCCGTAATGGGTCAGCACGGCCTGAGCCGCATAGGCACCGGTTATTCTTCTTGAATTGCCAACCTTTGAAAACTTGTTATAGGTTGTTTTAACCTTGATTTGAGCTATCATTGCAATTATCATTGCGGGAATGACAAGCACAAAATACCAATAGTCATAAAAGAATCCGTAAAAAGGCATTATATCTTCCCCTTTCTTTATTTATTCAAAAACCGTTCCCACATCAATCGGATTTCCTCTCATAAAATCCACGGCAGGCATTGCCTTTTTATTCTCTGCCTGAATAATTACTATCTCAATACATTTTAAGTCACCGCAGCAGACAACAAGGCGTTTATCCGATAAAACCACTTCGCCGGGTTTTGAGCCTGTCTCCGGCGCAAGCAGACTGCTTTTTATTTTTACCGTCTTTCCGTTCAGTGCCGCACTTGCGCCAGGCCACGGCGAAAGACCTCTGATTTTATTATGCACCTCACGGGCGGTGAGATTCCAATCTATCGGTGAAAGCTCCTTTGATAGCATGGGCGCATAGGTAAATTCGGCCTCGTTCTGCTTAATCGGCTTAAGCTCGCCGTTTTCAAGCGCAATTATTGTTTTTTCAAGCACATCTGCGCCGAGAAGCGAAAGCCTGTCATGCAATTCGCCCGAAGTTTCATTTTCTCCGATTTCGGTTTCTTCGCTCAGGAGCATATCTCCCGTGTCAAGTCCCTCATCCATCTGCATAGAGGTTACGCCCGTTTTTTCAAAGCTGTTGATAACGGACCATTGAATCGGAGCGGCACCTCTAAGCTTCGGAAGCAAGGAAGCATGAATGTTGATACAGCCGAATTTCGGAAATTCAAGAATCTCTTTCGGCAGAATTTTACCGTAAGCAACAACAATCACAAGCTCGGGCGAAGCTTCTTTGAGCATTTCAAGAGCTGTACCGTCACGCATTTTGGTCGGCTGATAAACTTTTATTCCATGCTCCAGAGCAAGCTCCTTAACGGGCGGCGGAGTCAACACTCCGTGACGCCCTTTGGGTTTATCGGGCTGAGTGAAAACGCCGCTGATTTCATGCCCGCAGTCAATTAGTCTTTGAAGGCACGGAACGGCAAACTCAGGCGTTCCCATAAAAACAATTTTCATTAACCGTTCTCCTTTCGGACAACACGCTCAGTAAACAGAATACCGTCAAGATGGTCTATCTCGTGACAGAAGCAACGGGCTTTCAGACCCTCGCCTTTATAAACGCACCATTTTCCGTTTCTGTCCTGAGCTTTAACTCTGACAACGGCAGGTCGGCAGGTAACGCCGCTCTGACCCGGCAGAGAAAGACAACCCTCCTCCTCAAACTGAGAGCCTTCTTTTGAAGTTATTTCGGGGTTGATAAGTTCAATATATCCGTCGCCGCAGTCAATAACTACGACACGCCTTAAAATGCCCACCTGAACAGCGGCAAGCCCGACTCCGTTTGCCTGTTTCATAGTCTGCCTCATGTCGTCGAGAAGCTGCCAAAGGCGTTCATCAAATTTTTCAACCTGTCTTGATTTCTTTGCAAGAATCGGATCTCCGACCTTAACAATGTTTCTGATTGCCATAAATGCCAATCCTTTCAATAGGAATATATAATGTATTATAAATTTATATTTAAACAGAATAATTAAAAATGTTTTGCGATTTTGTTAAACTCATCAAACGGCCGTGTCGGGATTCATATCCGCATAAACCGTAACCTTTGAGAATCTTGAATCGGTATTCATCGTAATAAGTATCTGCGACACCATCTGCCTGAAACGATTTGAATTTTTACACTTTATTATTATTCGGTATCTGAATTTTTCGTTAATCTTTGCTACTCGGGCGGGCATCGGACCGAGCGCAATAATTTTTTCGCCTTTAAAATCTCCGCTTGAAAGCTTTTTCAGCAAATCTAGCGTTTCTCTTGCCGCCGCTTTGACAACGGTTTCGTTCTCACCGACGAAACCCACAATGCACAAATCACAGTAGGGCGGATAAATCATGGCTTTTCTCAGACGGATCTCCGTATCAAAAAATTCCTCGTAATCCTGTTTGGCGGCTAATCTGATTATATCATTTTCGGGGGTGAGAGTCTGTATTACAGCTTTTCCTTTCAGCTCTCCTCTGCCCGAACGCCCGACCACCTGAGTCAGCAGAGAAAATGTTTTTTCAAGACTTCTGAAATCATCGTTATAAAGCTGTTGGTCAACCGATACAACGCCGACAAGCGTTACATTGGGGAAATTAAGACCCTTGGCAACCATTTGAGTGCCGATCATTATATCATATTCACCGTGAGCAAAACTATCCAACAGTTTTTCATGCGAATTTTTGCCTGCGGTTGAATCCGTGTCCATGCGAACTACTCTCGCTGTCGGGAGCAGTATTTTAAGCTCGTCCTCAATTTTCTGAGTTCCGAAGCCCGAATATCTGACGGCGTTTTCTCCGCATTCGGGGCAGACGCTCGAAAACGGGAGAGAATTTCCGCAATAGTGGCACATCAGCCTGTTATTTGCCGAATGATAAGTCATTGAAATACTGCAATGAGGGCAGGTTATAACCGTTCCGCAGGAATTGCACGCCGCAAAGGTGTGATATCCCCGACGGTTAATCAGCAGGATAGACTGCCTGCCGTTTTCAAGATTATCCTTCAGACATTCAAAAAGCGTTTTGCTGATTTCACGGCTTCCGTCCGCCTTTTCGGCGGTTCTCATGTCAACGGTTACAACCTCGGGCAAAACCGCATTGCCGTATCTTTTGGTAAGAGTGCAAAGCTCATATCTGCCGCTCCTTGCGGCGGCAAAGCTTTCAACGCTCGGCGTTGCGGAAGCAAGCAAAAGCAGGCAGTTATTCTGAACCGCTCTGAATTTTGCAACATCGATTGCGTCATATCTCGGAGTCTGCTCCGACTTATATGTATGCTCCTGCTCTTCGTCAATGATGATAAGACCGATATTTTCAAGCGGAGCGAAAACTGCGCTTCTTGTGCCGATAACTATTTTTGCGTTGCCTCTCTTAACCCTTTTCCATTGTTCAAGCCTTTCTCTGACGGAAAGCGCACTGTGAAAAACAGCGATGCTCTCGCCGTAACGCTCGGCAAAAAGAGATATGGTCTGAGGAGTAAGCCCGATTTCGGGAACCATTACAATAACCGATTTGCCGCTGTCAAGCACCTTATCGATTACGCTCATATAAACCGAGGTCTTTCCGCTGCCCGTTACGCCGTAAAGCAGGGCAACAGACGGCTTGCCCGCAAAAGCAAGCTTTGTGAGCTTGTCAAATGCTTCATTTTGTTCATCGGTCAGATTAATCTGCTTTCTGAATCCGCTGATTTCAGAAATTTCGGGCAAATCAAAAATCTCCCGCTCATAAAATTCCGCCGCACCGTTTTTGACAAGCGCATTTGCAATTGCGGGAGTAAGACCCGTGAAATAGCAAAGCTCTTTTACGCTCGCTGTTCCAAGCTCGATAAGAATATCAAGCATTTGCTTTTGCTTTTTAGTAAGCTTAATTTCACCCTCGGTATCGCAGGCGCGAAGCATTCTGACTGTCAAATCTCCGAGATTGCGAACCGCATCACGGTTTCGTACTATCAAGCCTTTTTTAACAAGCTTGTCAAGAACGGCTGTATCGGCTTTCATGCCGATATTTTTGAATATGGTCTCGGTTCTGACATAAACGGATTTTTTAAGCAGATAATCATAGATTTTTCTCTCGTCCGGGTCAAGCGATTCAATGCTTTCGGCAGAGGCTGAAGTGTTGACGGCAAAAGAATCAACCATGTGATGATTAATTCCCGCCGGCAGCATTGTTTTTGCCGCTTCATAGAGAGTGCAGAAAGTTCTGTTCTTTATCCATTCGGCAAGCTCAAGCATTTCATCATTCAGTAAAGGGCTTTCGTCAAGCACGGTGGCTATTTTTTTCAGCCGTTTGTTATCGGAATAATCGGTTACATCAAATATAATGCCGAGGCATTTTTTACTGCCGTTGCCGAACGGAACCGTAACTCGGCAGCCTTTTTGAGCTGTCGCTTCAAGATTTTCGGGAATGATATAGTCAAATGCCTTGTCAAACGAAAATGCGGCGGCTTCAACGGCAACCTTTGCATATTTCATTTAACATCACTCCCAACTTTCAAAACTTATCAGATGTATCTGATTTCCTCAGGCTCTTCAATAACATATTCGCCGTTAAGAATCTCGTCAAGTGCAAGGCTGACGGGCTTTTCGGTCATTACAATTCTGTTTTCTTCGGCGTAATCCGCAATATCTCTCGCTCTTTTTGCGATTGCGGAAACAAGCGAATAACGGCTGAGATGGTCTTTAAGAACGCCACTTAAATCGGGATTAAACATTGTTGATTACCTCACTTATAATATCTTTATTTCTGAATGTTTTTCGCCTTTCGGCATTTATTATCGTTTCGATACCTGCCGCAGCATTCTCGACAGTATCGTTGATAACAACATAATCATAATCCGACGCCCTGCGCATTTCTTCCTTTGCTATGACAAGACGGTGATTGATTGTTTCCTCATCCTCGCTGTTTCGGCCTCTGAGTCTCTTTTCGAGAACCGCAGCCGACGGAGGCATAAGGAAAATACTGACTACATCGGGATAAAGCTTTCTGATTTTGTCCGCTCCCTGAATCTCTATTTTAAGAATAACTGCTTTACCCTCGGCGAGCATTTCATCAACGGGGGCTTTCGGAGTGCCGTAAAGATTGCCTGCATATTCGGCATATTCAAGCATTTTATCTTCGGAAAGCTTCTTTTCAAAGTATTCACGGCTGACAAAATAATAATTCACTCCGTCAACCTCATCTTCTCTTTTTGCACGGGTGGTCATTGAAACGGAAACCTTTGCATCGTTTCTTCCGTCAAGAAATTTATTGAGAACCGTATCCTTGCCCGAACCCGACGGACCCGAAAGAATAACAAGAATTCCCTTGTCAGTCATCTTCATCCTCCTCATCGTCAAGCTCGTCCATATCGTCGTTGAGCCTGTTGGCAACCGTTTCGCTCTGAAGATATGTAAGGATAACATGGTCGCTGTCGGTAATAATAACCGCTCTTGTCCGCCTGCCGTGAGTTGCGTCGATGAGGGTTCCCTTTTCCTTGCACTCCTGAATGATTCTCTTTATCGGAGCGGATTCGGGGCTGACAATGGCAACAAGTCGGCTTGCGTTAACCATATTGCCGAAACCTATGTTAATAAGCTTCATCATTATTCCTCCGTTATTCTATATTCTGTATCTGCTCTCTGATTTTTTCGATTTCTGCCTTAATTGCAACAACCCGTCTTGCAATTTCAACATCCTGAGCCTTTGAGCCGATAGTGTTTGCCTCTCTGTTAAGCTCCTGAACGAGAAAATCCATCTTTTTGCCGACAGCTTCATTCAGTTCAAGGAATGAACGGAGCTGAGAAATATGGCTTCTGAGCCTTACGGTTTCTTCTGCAACGGCAATTTTATCGGCAAATATCGCCGCCTCGGTAAGAATCCTCTGCTCATCGATATGAGCTTCACCGAGCAGTTCTTTCATTCTTGCAACAAGCTTTTCGTTATATTCGGCAACGGTCTGCGGAGAGCGTTCCTCAATAAACTCAACATTTTCAATTATCGTGTCAAGCCTCGAAAGCACATCTGCTTTCAGCTTTTCGCCCTCACGCTCACGCATTGCAATAAATCCGTCAAGAGCGGCGGCTGCAACGCTTTCAACAGCAGCCCAGATCTTATCTTCATCCGCTTCTTTTTTGCGGACGGTAAAAATATCGCTGACTCTCGCAAGATTTGAAACCTTGATATCATTCTCAATTCCGTATGCTTCGGAAAGCTCTTTATAAGCTTCAAGATAGCCTTTGACAAGCGAATGGTTAAGGCTGATAACGGTATCGGGCTCATCAACGGCTTCGATCTGAACATAACATTCGGTTTTGCCCCTTGTCAGCTTGGTGCTGAAAAAGCTTTTGAGCTTTTCATCAAGGAAGCCGTAGTTTCTCGGAAGCTTTGATGTAAATTCAAAATAGCGGTGATTAACGCTTTTAAGCTCAACCGTTATGTTCATGCCGTCAACAGACTGCTGGGCTCTGCCGTAGCCGGTCATACTCTTTATCATTGGAAAAACATCTCCTGTTTATTAAACTGGCTTTTCGTGCCCGCATGAACAGCCCGAAGCAAGAGCTTCCGGAATTTCAACGCTGAGCACATCCTCTCCCGTAAAGCCGAGCCTGATAAAAGCCGGAGAGGAAAGCTCTTTTTTTATTCTTGCAATATATGCGCTTCTGTTTGCCGCATAATTCATTGCGGCTCTTGCAAGCCCTTCGGTTATTATATCATCGGAACAATCAACCGACAAAAAATCAACAAAATAACCGTCAAGCCTGAAAGCGCATTCTCCGATTCGGTTATCACCGTCAAAAGCGGCAATTACCGATGAATTATCATTATCAATAGGAATAAATCTGATCATTTTGAACCTCCACGGCGTTTGATTCCCGCTGCGCTGAAAAGGCTTTCAACCTCCTGCGGCGTTAAATCACGCCATTCGCCCGGTCTTAACATTCCGAGCTTTACCGAACCGACGGCAGTTCTTTTAAGCCTTGCAACCTCAAGCCCGAGAGCCTCGCACATGCGTCTTATCTGCCTGTTTCTGCCCTCGTAAAGCACAATTTCAACAACGGCTCTGCCTTCCTCCTTTTGGAGAAGCTGAACATCAGCGGGAGCCGTCATTCTTCCCTCAATCATAATGCCGCTTGCAAGCTCATCAATCTGTCGGTCGTTTATATCGGGGCGAACCGTTACTCGGTAGGTTTTCGGAACATGTTTTGACGGGTGCATCATTGCGTTTGCAAATTCACCGTCGTTTGTCAGAATCAGAGCACCCTCGGAAACACGGTCGAGCCTGCCTACGGGATAAATCCTCTCTTTAACGCCCTTAACAAGCTCCGTTACACACTTCCTGCCGAGCTCGTCATCCGTTGTCGTGACATAACCTCGGGGCTTATTGAGCAGGATATAGCGCAAACTGCTTTCTTTTTTTATCTTTTTTCCGCTGACATATACATTATCCTTTTGCGGGTCAACGCTGTCTCCGATTTCGGCAACAGAGCCGTTCACCTTGACCATTCCGCTTCTTATCATTTCCTCTGCCTTGCGCCTTGAAGCAACGCCTGCTTCGGAAAGAAACTTCTGAAGCCTGATTTTATTTTCCGCCAATCGGTTCACCTCTGAAAAAATCCTTGATTTTACTGATGATTCGTGAGAAAAATCCGTCCTTTTGCGTCTTTGGAGTTTCACTTTCTTCCGAAACCCGCTTTTTGACCGAAACAGACTCAGCCGAAACAATCGGAACGGAGTCGATAACTTTATTATCACCCGTTTCAAAAATTGCCGTGCCGAGAATATCTCCCTCGGATATCGGAGCATATTCAAATGGTCTGAGCATAACCCTGCAATAACAAGCTTCGCCCTCAATCCAATAAGGCTCATACAAAAGCCCGACCTTAACAAACGAGCTTTCGCCGCCGACAACCGAAACGGAAGCAGTGCTTAAATCACACTCCACGGGAACGCCCTTGCATTCAGAAAAACCGTATTCAAACATTGAAATATGATCGTTCCAATCATCGGGCGCATTGAGAGTTACCGCAACAAGAGTTATTCCGTCACGCTCCGCCGCGCTGACAAGGCATCTGCCGCTTTTTTTGGTAAAACCCGTTTTGATTCCGACCGCATCGGAATAGCTCCACAGAAGCCTGTTATGGTTGGTGAGAGTCCTTGCATACGGAGGGTTGCCGTAGGTCAGCCTTGCGTTTTTTTGAGAGCATATCCATGCAAATTCGGGGTTCTTCATGCTTTCGCAGGCAAGCAAAGCCATATCGTAAGCAGTTGAATAATGGTCCTCGCTGTCAAGCCCCGAAGCGGTCACGAAATGCGTGTTTTTCATTCCGATTTCCTCTGCCCGTTTGTTCATAAGCTCCGCAAAAGCTTCGGGTTTGCCCGCAAGAACGCATGCAACGGTATTTGCCGCATCATTGCCCGATTGCAGCAGCATACCGTAAATAAGCTCTTTCATTGAAACGCTGTCGCCGGGAATAAGCCCCATTGAGGTTCCCTCAACCGAAACCATTTCTTTGGTTACGGTAATTTCCATGTCGGGAACGCAGGCTTCAAGAGCAATCAGAGAGGTCATTATCTTGGTTGTGCTTGCCATTGGCAGACATTGGTCCGGATTTTTTGAATAAAGCACTTCTCCGCTTTCAACACACATCAGAACCGCACTTTTTGCGGAAACTTCGGGTTTCGCCGCAAAAGCCGATATTCCGAAAGAGAAGAAAAGAAAGCAGAAGACAAACAATGCAGATATTCTCTTTTTCACAAATCTCATCCTAACATATCATAATTTATGATATATGATATGCGGAAGAAACGGGAAATAATATTTTGAATTATGCTTTGGTCTCGTCTGACGACATATAGTCATTGATTGCTTCGTCAACGCCGTCTGAGCCCTTGTTCTTGACCTTGCCGATTACCTCTGTAGCCTTGTCAACGATATCGGGAACCATGCCGATAACTCTTTCAACAGAGCCTTCAGCCGCATTGATATATTTGACCGAAACGCTGCCGTTATTAACAACAAGGAACGCAACGGGAGAAATGGTTATTCCTGCTCCGCCTCCGCCGCCGAAAAGATCCTGATTATTCTTTGAAGGAAAATCGGACCCGCCCGAAGCAAAGCCGTATGTAACCTTTGAAACGGGAATTATCTGAAGCGTTTCACTGATTTTAATGGGATCTCCGATAATCGTGCTGACATCAACAAGGTCTTTGATCTTCTCGATTGATGTTCCGAGGATGCCGGAAGCTGACTGTTCTTTCATTTTGTTTTCCGCCTTTCGTTAATTATTTATTATTAATATTCTGCTTTTCCACATCGGTTTTCTTAACCTTGCTGTGCTTAAGCAGTTTAAAAAGCACCTTAAACAACAATTGGAACGCAACAATGATAACCGCATTTATCAGCACTATGGGTCTGACGGATATTTTTGCGTGAAATCTTGCATTGTTGTTTCCGTTTATGAAATCGGGATTGATATCAAGATTATATTTTTTTACTCTCATTGTGCTGACAATCAATCCCATTGAGGGAAACACGGCTGAACAAACCTTGCCGTATTTCTCTGCGGTTGCGGCAGCATCACCTGCGCCGACGAGCATTAAAATATAAAGCTCTTCAAACAGGAACGCCCTGCCGATTCGCCTGAACATTCCGCCGACCGCTCTTGCCGCATCTTTAATAAGCTGAATCACACCCGACAGCCCTTGATTATGATAAAACCTGACAAACATGTTGTCCTTTTTTTCTTTAGGCTCGGGAATAATCTCGCTTTCTTCCTTTGGCTTTTCTTTTTTCTTTTTCTCTTTCTTCGGCTTTTTATTCTCCTTTGGCGGAAGAATGCCGAACTTCAGGAAGAGCCAGCTGACAGAAAGCGTTACATCGTCCTCATAGTGAACGGTTACAACGAATTTTACCAATAGCAATATAACAAAAAATGCAATTATTCCGAGTATGATATAAAGCGCCGTCAAAACACCGACCTCCTTTTCGATTATTCTTCAGTCTGGAAAAAGTTTCTTATCTGTTCGCCCTGTTCATTGTCAATTTCATCATCGTTTTCATCGATTACGGCTGTCGTATTATCGGGAAGCTCGGGCAAATCCGAAAGCGATGAAAGACAGAAGCATCTGAGAAAATTCGGAGTTGTGCCGTAAAGCAGTGGTCTGCCGGGCAAATCGAGCCTTCCTCTTTCTTCAAGCAAGCCTCTCTGACAGAGCGTTGAGATAACACCTGAGCAGTCAACACCTCTTATCTGTTCAACATAGGCTTTTGTGACCGGCTGATTATATGCAACGATTGCAAGGACTTCAAATGCCGCAGGAGAAAGAGGAATATTTTTCTTGATGTCAAGAACATTTCTGATTTCCTGAGCGTATTCCTTTCGGGATACAAGCTGATATTTGCTTCCGAGACGGAGCAGACATATTCCGCTCTCCCGCTCGTCAAGAATCCTCGAAAGCTCCCAAAGAGCGCCCTCAACGGTTTCCGTTTCAACTTCAAGCGCCTCTGCGATTCTTGAAGCTTCAACAGGCTCTCCCGAAGCGAACAGAATTGCCTCGCAAGCAGATCTTATATGTTCATTCGTCAATTTCTATGTTCTCCTCTCCGTCCTGAAGCAGGGTTATTTCGGCATCCTCGCCCTGACCGTCAACATAAACTTTCTTTGCCTTAACCATTGCAAGAAGTGCAAGAAAGGTTGCCACCATTTCAGAGCGGGACTCGGATTCTTCAAAGAATGAACCGAATTTGCAGCTCCCTTTATCCTTAAAACGGGAAATAATAAAGCTGACTCTCGACGCAACCGACACTATCTTGCGGGCAACAATACCTCTGAACGCTTCTATCGGCGGCGGAAGCCTTCGCTTGCCCTTGCCGACGGCGGCAATATAAGCCTTAAATATCGCCGCAGGCTCGTGAGTTCTCGTGTAAGTCATATCTATTTCAATTTCTTCCGGCCTTTTGGCGTAAAGGTCAAAGCCGTTTGCGGAATCCTGAAGCTTTGCGGCAACGAGCTTGCAATCCTGATATTCGGTCAGCTCTCCGCGAAGCTCTTCAACGAGCTTTTCGGCTTCCTCGTGAACGGGAAGCAGAGAAACGGTTTTGATATATAAAAGCCTTGCAGCCATTTCAAGAAATTCACTTGAAACATCAAGATTTTCCTCCTGCATCTGACGGACATAATCAAGATACTGCTCAATTATCTCCATAATGGGAACATCATTGATGCTGACTTTCTTTTTTGAAATAAGCTGGAGCAGAAGATCCATCGGCCCTTCAAAAACTTCAAGCTTATACTGAATTTTTTCCAAATCGGATAAACCCCTTTCGGTTATCTCATAAGTGCCGCAAACGGCAAACCGGTAATATAATCAAATCCCGTCATAATCTTTGTTGTAAGCCAGGAAATGGGCGTATCAAGCACGCCGAAAATAATGAGTGCAAAAACAACAAGAATAATATAACGCTCATACTGCATTATTTTGAAATAATACTTTGACGGGATAAGCAAACTTGCGATTCTTGAACCGTCAAGCGGCGGAATGGGGATAAGATTGAAAACCGCAAGGTTAACATTTATCAAGGCCGCATAGACAAAGAACAAAGAAGATACTTTGAGGAAAAGCACGCTGTTTATTGCATAAAAGAAAGCGCAGGCATTTGAAACAAACAAAAAGATCAGCGCCATGATAAGGTTTGCAACGGGGCCTGCAAGAGCCGTCAGAGCCATGCCGCCTCTTTGATTTTTGAACCGTCTCGGGTTGACGGGAACAGGCTTTGCATAGCCGAAGCCGACAAGAAAAATCATCAGCGCACCGATAAGGTCGATATGAGCAAGCGGAGACAGAGTCAGCCTGCCCTTGAGCCTTGCGGTATCGTCACCGAGCTTTGTCGCAACAAGAGCGTGGGCGTATTCATGGACGGGAAGAGTGCAGAAAACAACAAACACTCTTGCAAGGAGGTTCATCAAAACTTCCATTGAAAACCCGTTTCTCAATAAATCGAAAATCATTTTATTTTCCTTTCCGTTCCGATAACAATTCTTTTAATATTATTAAAATCCTTGACAGAATAAGTTTTGGCAAATACCGAAGAAAATATTTCTTCAACCGAAGCCGACTGAGTTTCTCCGCATTCAACAGCGGCGGTACAGCAATGCCATTTTTCCGAAATGGCTCTGTAAAACATGAGCCCGTCCTCCCCGCCGTCAAGAGCCGATTTAGGCTCAAGGCGAACCTCGGGCTGAAGACTCTCTATCTCACGGCTTTCAATATAAGGCGGATTTGAAAGAATCAATTCGGGCGACGGTAAACCGAAATAATCAAAGCCGTTAAATATATCTCCGCAGATAATCTCAGCATTCGGAAAGCCGAATTTTTCATAATTCTTTTTCAGATAATCGAAAGCTTTTTCGGATTTTTCAATCAGATAAACCTTTGAATCCGGGAAAAGCCTGGCAACGCTCAGACCGATGCAACCCGAACCCGCGCACAAATCGAAAACAACGCTTGATTTTTTATCCCTGAGATATTCCGAAGCGAAATCAACGAGCATTTCGGTTTCGGGTCTCGGAATCAGCACGCCGCTGCCGACAAAAAAGCTCTCACCGTAAAAATCCCAAGAACCGATAACATACTGAACGGGAACTCCGGACGCTCTTTCTTCAATCTTTTCAAGAAAGACTTTGGATTTCTCGGGTGAAACCTCATTTTCGGCATTGAATACGGCGTATTCCTTTGAGCAATCAAACACGGCTTCAAATATCCAGAGCGCTTCTGCGGAATAATTATCGATTCCGCATGCTTTCAGCCGTTCCCTGCCTTGTTTCAAAAGAGATGCAACCGTCATTCCGCATTCTCCGGGTTTTCGCCGTCATCCTCTTTCTTCGGAGCGGTGATTTCGCCCGTCAGCGCTGCTTTCATCGCCTCAATTGCCACCTCGATTATGGCGTCATCGGGCTCAGCGGTGGTGATATGCTGCATGAGCAGACCGGGCGCAGAGAGAAGCTTTGTCAATTTGTTGGGATATTTGCCCGCAAGCTGAATAAATTCAAAGCCTACTCCCATAATAAGCGGCATAATCAAGAGCTTAACGAGAATCCAGACCGCTCTTGTTTCGGTCAGCTTCGGGAAAGCAACCGCAACAATCGATGAAATGAGAATGCTCAGAAGAATTGTGACAAAAATGAAGCTTGTTCCGCATCTGGGATGGAAGCGGCGTTCTTTTTTGATGTTTTCAACCGTAAGCTCATTGCCGTGCTCAAAGCAGAAAATAGTCTTGTGCTCTGCTCCGTGATACATGTATACTCTGTGAATCTCTTTCATTCTTGCAACAAGAATCATATAGACTACAAATATAATAACTCTGATAATGCCCTCAAAAACGGCTCTCCATCCGAGAAGCGAACCGCCCGCAAGCTTATTGTTGACCAAATCAAAAACAAAGCTCGGAAGCCACATAAACAGCAAAAACGCAAGGCCGAAGCCGAGAACGGCTGAAATAACGCCGATAACCGCCATCATTTTAGGCCCGAATTTATCGCTTATCCATTTATCAAGCTTTGATTCGTTTTCGGCTTCAGCATCATCAAAGGCTGTTTTCTCGGCAGATTCCATAAGAAGCTTATAGCCGAAAACCATGGATTCAATGAATGCAACAACACCCCTGATAATCGGTATGTTCAGGATTTTATATTTCTTGCGAACCGAGACGAAATCCTTCATCTGAGTTTCGATGGAGCCGTCGGGGAGCCTGAGCGACATTGCCGTTCCCTTGGGACCTCTCATCATTATTCCTTCCATAAGCGCCTGACCGCCTACGGCAACATAATCATTCTTCTTTTGTTGTTTCATCTGATTTACCTTCTCCTTCCTTATCGGCAGATTCCCGATCGGGCGGCTCAATGGGAACGGTTATTCTGACCGTTGTGCCCTCGCCGTAGATGCTGTCAACATCAATTTCGCCGTTATGAAGCTTGACTATCTCATCCGCAACCGCAAGCCCGATTCCCGAGCCTCTGACCGTTGTGTTTGCTTTATAAAACTTTTCTTTGACATGAGGAAGATCCTCAGGCGGTATGCCTGCGCCCGTATCGCTGATTGAAATAACAAGCGATGCGGGATTGGGTATCTCGGCAAAAACGATAATTCTGCCGCCGTGCTCCGTATATTTCAGAGCATTGTCAAGAATATTTATGAACACCTGCTTGATTCTTGACGCATCGCCGTTTGCGGGAGCGGGAACATGGGGAACATTGTAGACAAGCTCAATTCCCTCTCTGATTGCCCGTTCTTTGAAAACAAAAACGACCTCGTCAAGCTCTGCAAGAATATCTATCTTTTCAATATTCAGCTTCATTCTTCCGCTGCTCATTCTTGAGAAATCGAGAAGCTCCTCGACCATATCGTTGAGCCTTGAAGCCTCGCTGATAATAACGCCCATGCCTCGCTGAGTCATTGCAGGGTCGGTGTCACCTATCTGAAGAAGCGTTTCTCCCCAGCCCTTAATTGCCGTCAGCGGAGTGCGAAGCTCGTGAGAAATCGTTGAAATGAAATCATTCTTTAATCTGTCTGACGCCGCAAGCTTTGTCGCCATGTCATTTATCGTTGTGCAAAGCTCGCCGATTTCATCGTTATAAGGATAATGGTCGATTCGTGCTTCAAGGTCGCCGCCCGCAATACGCTTTGCCGTTTCGCCGATGTCCTTAACGGGATTGACTATTGAACGGATAAACAGGATTCCCGAAAACATCAGCAGGGCAAACATGCCGAGACACGCCAGAGCTACTATTATGCTTATGCGGACAAGCTGGTCGTCTATCGCTTCAAGCGAAACCATAAACCTGACTGCGCCGCCATTAACACCGCTCGGATAATTATATATACATGTTGCCGCCATTATTTTTTCGCCCGACGGGAGCCTGCCCGTCCACTTTGAGCTTCCGTTGCCGTCTCTTGCGGCAACGTAATCGGGCATTTCAACCTCGCCTTTAATTTCAAATCCGCTCGATGAAAGAATAACCTTTCCCGTGCTGTCAATGAGCCAAACCGCCATCTTGTCTTTTTCGGGGAATGTTTCAATAAAATTTCTGCCTGCAGTTTCAAAACCGCCCGAATTGGAATCAACGCTCAGATTAAATGTTGAAGCAATTTCATCGGCAGAATAAGAATCGAGCGTCATTGCTGCAACGCCGTAATAATAATTGCGAAGGGAGAAAATCAGAACAAGAGAAACCGAAACCAAAATCATAACAACTATCGAAGCAACATTAATAAACCATCTTTTGGTTATTCCGACAAATTTCAAAGTTCTGCCCCCTTTCGCTGAATATTACGGCAAGTCAATCAGACTATCCATTTGTAGCCGACGCCCCATATTGTTATGAGGTGTTTCGGAACAGACGGTTCATCCTCAACCTTCATTCTGAGCCTGCGGATATTAACATCAACTATTTTTTCTTCTCCGAAATATCCGTTGCCCCAGACTTTATTGAGAATATCTGTTCTGCTCAGTGCAGCGCCTGCGTTGGTGAAGAAATATTCCATCATCTGAAACTCTACCTGAGTCAGCTCTATGTATCTTCCGCTTTTTGTGAGCGTTCTGCTTCTGAGATTGAGCTTGAACTCCCCAAGCTCGATAACATCAACCGTTTTCGGCTTTTCGGAGGTGTTCATGGCTACCCGCCTGTAAATCGCATCAACTCTTGCAACAAGCTCCGAGGGCGAAAACGGCTTGGTAACATAATCGTCAGCACCCATCATAAGCCCTGTTATTTTATCCATTTCCTGAGTCTTGGCTGTCAGCATAATAATGCCTATATTGTTGCTCTTTGAGCGAAGCTGTTTGCAGACCTCAAGCCCGTCAACATTCGGCATCATCACATCAAGAACCGCAACATCAATATCGCCGTCGCACGAATCATAAAGCTCAAGAGCCTCCGCTCCGTCCTTCGCTTCAACAACATCATAGCCGCCTCTGCGCAGATTGATTACAATAAACTCCCTGATCGCCGCTTCATCCTCGGCTATCAAAACCCGTTTCATCCTCTTACTCTCCTTTCAGTCACGGTGTCGGCAAAATTGTTGCCGCAATATAATCGTCATCAATTCCGAGAGATTTTCCGTTTTGAGTGATAAAAACGCACACGGCGTTTTCAGCTCTTTCAACAACGGTAATATATGCGCTGAAATCCTCTGACTTCCATCTTTCGGCATCAATTTTCAAAACGGAATAAAGCTCGCCGACGGAATTACCCTCGCCGTCCGTTTTATAAACAACCCAACAGTTCTGAGAGCTGTAATTTCTGATGCCCGTTGTTTCAATTTCATTTTCATCAAGGCAAATCATATATCCGTCGGAATAATTTACAAGAGCGTTCTGAACCGTTTCGGATTTTCCCGAAATAAAATCCGTCCATTCGGTTATATAAATATTCTCCGTAACAGTGGTTGCGGAATCGTCGCCTGTTGCAAGAAGGCTTCTCTGAACGGGGATATCAATTATTCCGTCATTATTTATATCGGAGCAGGCTATCGGCTGATAGCGGAGCGTGGAAGTATTTGCCAGAGTTTCGGGGTCAAGAAGCGGAGCGCAAAGCTCGGATTTTTCTTTATCCCAATAAATCAGCTCGGTTATCATCTGCGATTCGCCTTTTAAAGCGTCAACATAAATTCTCAGCGGTGAATCACCTGACACTTTTTCGGTTTTAAAAGAGGTGTAAGCGCTGATATTGGGATCGATCTTTGTTTCGCCCATTAACACAACTTCATTGCCCGAGAGCTTCATAACTCTTGCAAGCCGCTGAATTATGCCGTCGGTCTGAGTCTGACTGATAAAGAAAATTTCTTTTCGTGAGTCGCTGTCTATATCAACAACCTCGCAGACCGAGCACGCCTCGTTGGAAATCTCTTTGTATTCATCGGACCTCAACTGAGAACGGTAAACCGACATAATACTGTTTGACGCAATGCCGGAAACTCTCCAGATAACAACAAGTTCGCTGCTGCCGTCGGAATCCATATCCGTTATAACCAGCTTTTCAACCTCATTGCCGTAGCCCGTGAAATCTCCGCAGGATATCCATCTGCCGTCAACGATATCAAAATAGTGCATTCTTGCAACCGATGGGTCGGAACTGTCAATATAGAAAATCAAAGCCTCGGTCTCACCGTCGGAATCCAGATCTTCAACAACGATAGCTGAACGGTGTTCGCCTTTTTTGGGGCTGCAAAGTGAAGCATTTTTGCTGACCTTTTCGTTAAACGCATCAACAAGCTCCGCATATTCCTCATAATAGAGCGGAGGAGAGATAAGCGAATTAACCGGGCGGATAAATTCAGCGGAATCACAGGAGGAAAGCAAAATACAGACAGCAAGCACCGTAAAAATAACGGAAAATACCGTTTTTTTCATTGCTTCCACCCCTTTCAGAATATACTTACAGTATTTCAAGATATTATAGCACATTCTTTTTCCATA
>JBJEQC010000086.1:0-4665 GCA_051881555.1 Acutalibacteraceae bacterium | reverse complement strand
ATGCTTCGGAGTTTATAACGAACTGCTTGCTTACCACCCGATAAGCAAAATTGCAATTTATAACGCTTTGATTCCCGTTCTTGGCGTTATATTTGCCGCTTTACTGCTGAAAGAAGAACTGAAAAAACAATATTTCGTGGCGGTATTAATGGTTGCCGTCGGAATATATCTTGTTAATACAACCAAGAAAAAGAAATGATAAAAACACTAAGCGCAGAACCTTTGCATTGCTCCGAAGGTTCTGCGCTTTCTTACGGCTTTTATTAACTTTTAAATCATGCTTCCGGATGGATTGAGTTGTAGAAACTGATATCTCCGTTTGAGCCGATTTCGGCGATAACGCCGTTCTCCTTTCCGGTTATAAGAATCGTGCTGTTTGCGATTCTTTCAATTCTCAGGAGAGTGCTTCTCTGAACGGAGGATTCATTGTTTGTGATAACGCAGTATTCGGGAGAAAGCGTTCTGATGAAGCCTGCCGTGGTTGAATAATGATAGCTGTGGTGACCGACTTTGAGAAGGTCTATTTTACCGATTTCGGGGGCAAGTCTTTCTTCGTCTCCGGTTATGTTATCAATATCGCCCGATAAGAATACTCTTGTGCCGTCCTTTTCAATCAGAACGCCGAAGGATTGGTCGTTTTCACCGACCTTATCGTCATTTTCGGGGTCATCGGTGTTGAAAAGAGTGATTGTAAAGTTGCCGAGCGTAAACGGCTCTCCGTCAGGCTTGCTGATTATGGGAACATTTTTGGCATTGAGTGCCTGAACCATCTGGTCATAAACCTCTTGGTTATCCCATTTTTCAACCTCATAGTCTCTTATTTTACTGCTGTCATATTCTTTCAGATATGCTCTGCCGATTTCGATATCCTCATCGTTGATAACCGTGTCAAAGCCGCCTATATGGTCGCTGTGGCTATGGGTTCCGAGAACGAAATCAAGATGAACCTTTCCGTTTTCATCGGCGGCGTTATCTTTAAGATACTTAACTACCTTTTCTTCAAAGCCTTCAAGCTCCAGGCCTTCAAAGCCACGGGGATTGTCGCTGTCCTCTCCGGCGTCAATCATTGCAAACTTTCCGTCGCTTTCGATTAAAATTGCGTCTGAACTGCCCGTGCTGAGAAAATGAATGTAATCGCCGCCCGGGCTTCTTTTCTCGGCACTTTCAACGGTCAGATTGTTACGGTTTTTGTTAATGGCTAAAGAAGGCTTAACCACAAGAACGCCGACCGTTACCGCCGCCGCAGTAACTACCAACGCCGCCGAAACACAAATTGCCGTAATTGCTGATTTTTTCATTTCATCCACCTCATGTTAAATTATTGTTCCTGTTCTGATATTAAAACGCAGTTTGGTTCTCTGACCGTTCTCGCTGTAATCAAGCTCCATTATATCCTTTTGAGCAAACTCTGCGGAATGGATTTCAATGCTTTTTTCGGCAAATGTGTCGTTCAGAACTTTCAACTGCTCGGGAGAGTAGTCGCTGACATTATCCGAAATGAAAAGCAGATTTCCGCATAAGCCGTTAATCTTTGCGAGCAGCTTTCTTTGCTCAAAGCTCATCTTGATGTTACTGTCACGAAGCAGAAAAACATCGGGATCGTTCAGCCACGCTCTGCCGTCAAGATGCCGCCTGAAAATGCTGTTTGAAACGGCGTGAGGAGTTGAAACATCCTCACGGATAATATTTTTTGAGCGTTCCCATTTCAGCGAAATATCAGAGCCGATGCGGCAGTAATCAACCTTGCCGAAAGCGGGCATCAGCGGCACGCCGCATCCGAGTATCAGCTTGTCGCCGCAGCATTCACGGAGCAAATCCATTGCGTCGCACATGATTTCGCCCCGTGATTTATTGTGCAAGGGCAGAACGCATGCGCCGTAAAGAAAATCAAGCTTGACAAGGTCAAAGCCCCAACCGTTCAGAACCGTGTCAAACACATTTTTTATATAATTGCGGGCAGATTCATTATAAATATCGAGCGAATAAAAACCGCCCCAATTATGACCCGTTTTATAGGGCTTGCCGTTTTTGCCTTTGATGAACCAATCCTTATGCTCTTTGAAAAGGCGTGAGCCGGGAACGCCTGCAAACGGTGCAAGCCAAAGCCCCGCTTCCATGCCGCTTTTGTGGATTTCATCGGCAATATGTTTCATTCCGCTTGGGAATTTCTTTTTGTCAGTGATCAGCCAATCGCCGATTGCCGCCTGATAGCCGTCGTCAATCTGAAAGCAGTCAAATTTTGTGTCGAGATTCCTGATGCTCTCCAGATCACGGCATACAACCTCCTGAGTGATTCCGCCGTAGTAATTATACCATGTCGTATAGCCTGTTCTGCGCTTGCTTTGGCGGCAGGATACTCCCATTTTATCAAAATAGCTGTCAAACACTTCATCATAGTTTCCGCTGATGACCGCAAAAGAAAGTATTCTTTTTTTACTGTCGAATACAACGCCCTCAAGCTCTTTTTCGATTACGACGGCATTTTTATCAACATCAAAGGTTACGCATGTAAAGCCGCTTCTTTCATCGAGCGAGCCGAAAACCGTAACATCTCCGCCGTTTCTGACATAGCCGTATGACCAGCCGTAAAATAGATTGCTCTTTCTCGGAAATTTGTGGAAAAGCGAATCGCCCGATTTTGGAAGCCCGACAGCTTTTATCGGAGTTTTGGTTATGCAGAATTCGGTCAGCTTCGTCAGTTCGCTCATGCTTTCGCCGACGGAATATTCAAGGCTGTCCGTCCAGCTCTGATAACCGTTAACGAATATTCTGCTATCACGGGAATAATTGAACGGAAGCTCAAAACAAAGCTTTTTGAATGAAACTGCGGTCTTGGGAGCTATATCCGCATAAATGTAGTTGCCGCAGACCTCAACGGAAATTTCAAAATGCCCATTTTTTAAATCGTGCGTTTCAAACTCCTTGCCGTTTGCGGAATAAACCGCATTAAAAGTTAAACTGTTAAAATTCATGGCGACTCCTTAGCTCAACGGTGAATGAATATTTAATCGGGTGAGTGTAGCCGAATCTGATAATGTGTTCTTTTGACGGAATCGGTCCGCAGCTGCCCGAGCCTGTTCCGCGGACAAAGCCGTCAATTGCCGCAAAGGTGGTGTCGGTATCGGGCAAATCCTCGATATGTTTTGCCTTCTTAAGCTGACCGAGAGTGAAATGGTTTGCGTTGAAGTTGAGGTATTTTTCATTTGCCTCAAATTTAATGCTTGCTCCGTTTTTATCCGAAAGCATTCCGAAACGAATGTCGCCTCTGTTGCCCGAATCCTGCGGCTTGATATATTTATGAGCCATTTCGGAAACCGTTGTTTCATAAATTCCGATGGGTGAATGCTCTTTGAAATCGGAATAGTTTTCAACGGGTCCTCTGCCGTAATATTCAACATTTTCAAAACCGCCGTTAAGCTCGGCATGAACGCCGAAGCGGGGGAGCTGATTAGTGAGCGGGCAAAGCTTTTTCAGCGAAGCGGTGACGGTTATTCTGCCGCTTTTGTCAAAGAAATAATTCACTTTTGCTCTTGCAAGCACAAACACGCCTCTCGTGACAAAATTCCAGACGGTGCTGACATATTTTAAGCCGTTTTCGGTTTTAACCTTGCAGGATGCAAGCCTCGGCTCGGCGCAGTCAAGACCGACTATCTTCCAGAAAATAACCATATACTGATCGTTGTCGAGCCTGCCTCTGTATATGTGCGGAACGAAGCCCTTAACTTTATCAATCGGATTTTGGTTGAGATATTCAACGCCGTTCTTTACGCAGCTTACCAAGCCCGTTTTCTTATCAAACACGGCTTTGCCGCCGTCAAAAGCAACATTGATTTCATTGCCCGAAACCGAGATTTCAGCCGCCGAACGCTTCTCGGCTTTTTTCGGCTCGGCGCATGAAATAATGAGCTGTTCAACCGCTGTTTCCTCTCCGCTGTTTTTGTTCTTATATGTAAAATTGACAAAAACATCCTTATCGGGCTGATTGAGCAGGGGAGAGTTGATTTTTTCGGTTACTTTTCCGCCTGCGGGAATAACACAGCCGAAGCTGCCTGTCATCTCGGTTTTTCCGTTGACAGAAACTGAATAATCAATGCCGATATCGGAGCTGTCGGTAAAACTGCGGGTGTTCCAAAGCTCAAAACTGCCGTTGCCGAGATATTTTGCTCTTATCGGGCGGTAGCAGACTTTCATTTCAAGAGCGCCGCTTGACGGCTTTCTGTCGGGATAGAACAATCCGTCAACGCAGAAGTTGCCGTCATGTATCGGCTCGTTGTGGTCGCCGCCGTAGGTCCACTTATATTTTGCGTTTTCGTCATAAACGCTGTGATCCGCCCATTCCCAGATGCAGCCGCCCATAAACTGATCCGAGGAATAGAAAAGCTGCATATATTCCTCAAGTCCGCCCGGTCCGTTGCCCATGGCGTGAGCGTATTCGCATTGGAAAAACGGCTTGCCTTTGTATTTATCGCCTGCCGTGCCTTTGAGGATTTTTCTCATAAGGTCGGGAGTGCCGTACATTCTTGAAACAACATCATAAGCCCAGCGCTTGCTTCTGATTGCTCCCTCATAGTGAACGGGAATTTCGGGATTGACTTTCTTGAGAAAATCATAGCAGACATCCTGGCATTTGTAGCCGCCCGATTCGTTGCCGAGGCTCCACATGGT
>JBJEQC010000085.1:0-20423 GCA_051881555.1 Acutalibacteraceae bacterium | reverse complement strand
AAAGCCGAGTTCGGGTGTTTTGATTTATTTGTTTATTAATTACTGATTCATTGTGCACGCTGAGCAGGAGGAAGAACAGCATCCGCCGGAACAGCCGAGATTTTCCTTTGCAACGGCAAGCATAAGACGAATTCTGTTTTCCTGATTAACCTTTGTTGCGCCGGGGTCATAGTCAATCGGAACAATATTTGATTCGGGATACATTTCTTTGAGCTTTCTTATCATGCCTTTGCCGACAATGTGGTTAGGCAGACAGCCGAAAGGCTGAGCACAAACGATATTACCGTAGCCGCTTTCGATAAGCTCCATCATTTCAGCCGTCAGGAGCCAGCCCTCGCCCATCTTGCAACCCGGTCCGATAATCTTTGTGCACATCTCCTTGATATGAGCATAGGTTGACGGAACGGTGAAATGTCCGTAAGCCTTTACCGCATCAAGCAAGGTTGTTTCAATTCTTGTGAGATACCAGATTGCAAACTGCATTGCAAGCTTTTTAAGCTTGCTTCCGCCGTAGAGCTTGATATCTTCAAGTCTGTTATCGACCTTAAAGAGGAAGAAGCCGAGAAGCCCGGGAACCATAACCTCACAGCCCTGACCGAAAAGAAATTCTTCAAGATGGTTATTTGCAAGCGGAGAATATTTAACATAAATCTCGCCGACAACGCCGACCTTTGTTTTGACAATATTCTTGACGGGAACCTCCGAAAAGGACTTTGTAATCTTGGGAAGATTCTTTTTCATCTCGCCGAAAGAATATCCCCTGCCCTTTCTGAACATCTCACTGATGTCGTCAATCCATTTCTGAACGAGCTTTTTGCAATCGCCCTCATTCTGCTCATAAGGCTCAACCTGATTTTTAAGGAGCATAATCAGATCGCCGTAAATAACTGCCGAGAGCATTTTAAGAGCCATTGAAATTCTGATTTTGAAGCCGCTGTTTTTCTCAAGACCCGAAAGGTTAAGAGAAATAACGGGAACCTGCGGATAACCCGCTTTTTTAAGCGCTTTTCTGAGCAGATGAATGTAGTTTGAAGCACGGCAGCCGCCGCCCGACTGTGTTATCATCAGAGCGGTCTTGTCAGGGTCATATTTTCCCGTGTTCAATGCGTCGATGAGCTGACCGATAACGAGCAATGCGGGGTAGCAGGTGTCGTTATGAACATATTTAAGTCCCTCGTCAACAACGGTTCTTCCGTCGTTTTTGAGAAGCTCAACCTTATAGCCGTACTGAGAAAAAATATTGATAAGCAGAGAAAAATGGATGTCAGCCATATTGGGTGCAAGAATTGTATAATCCCGCATTTCTTTTGTAAATTCAACTCTGTCAGCAGTATTCATCAGTTATTCCTCCTTATCTTCCCGTGGCGGCAAACAGGCTTCTGAGCCTGATTTTAACCGCACCGGGGTTTGAAATTTCGTCTATTTTAATCTGAGTATAAATTTTACCGTCGCTTTCAAGAATGGTTCTCATTTCATCGGTTGTTATTGCGTCAACTCCGCAGCCGAACGAAACAAGCTGAACAAGGTTAACATCCTTATCGCCGAGCTTTGCAACATACTTTGCGGCGGCGTAAAGCCTTGAATGATAAGTCCACTGGTCAAGAACGCCCGTGGGGAACTTATTGACAAGCGGGCTGACGCTGTCCTCGGTTATAACCGTTGCTCCGCATTCGCAGATGAGCTTGTCAATGCCGTGATTGATTTCCTCATCAAGATGATAAGGTCTGCCGCAAAGAACGATAACGGGTTTATCGTTTTCTTTAGCTTCCTTGAGATATTCCAAGCCCTTGAGGTGGATTTTTTTCATGTAGTTATGATATTCGTCATAAGCCTTGTCGGAAGCTTTTTTGACCTCGTCAAAGGAGATTGAACCGAACTTATCGTTCAGAATCTTATGAATCTTCTTTGTGAAATCCTTCGGTCTGTGAAGTCCGAGATAATCATTCATAAAGTTGAGCTTTTTAAGCTCGCCGACATTTGAGCGGATAACCTCGGGATAATACGCAACAACAGGGCAGTTGTAGTTATTATCGCCGAGCTTTTCGTCAATGTTATAAGACATGCAGGGATAGAAAATATTTTTGACTCCCTGAGAAATGAGCGATTCGATGTGACCATGAAGAAGCTTTGCGGGGTAGCAAACCGTATCAGACGGAATGGTGTGCTGACCCGAAACATAAAGCTCTCTTGACGATTTTTCAGAAAGAGCAATTCCGAAGCCGAGCTGAGTGAAGAAGGTGTGCCAGAACGGAAGAAGCTCAAACATATTAAGACCCATGGGCAGACCGATTGTCTCTCTCTTGCCCTCAACGGGTTTATATTCGGCAAGCAGTTCACGCTTATAATCAAAAAGATTCTTGCCCTTATCCGCATTTGACCTTGCAATGGGCTTGCTGCATCTGTTGCCGCCGATAAAGCTTCTGCCCGAGCTGAAGGTGTTAACGGTCAGTCGGCAGTTATTGCTGCACTTGCCGCAGGTTACTGCTTTTACCTTATGTTCAAAGGTTTTCAGCTCCTCTGATGAAATGAGCGTGCTCTTTTCGGGCGCTCTTTCCATTGAATAAAGAGCCGCACCGTAAGCGCCCATGATGCCCGAAATATTGGGGCGGACAACATCTCTGCCGATTTCCTGCTCGAACGCACGGAGAACGGCGTCATTAAGAAAGGTTCCGCCCTGAACAACGATGTTTTTGCCGAGCTCGTCTGCGCTTGCCGCTCTGATAACCTTGTAAAGTGCGTTTTTGACAACGCTGATTGAAAGACCTGCGGAAATATTTTCGATTGAAGCGCCGTCTTTCTGAGCCTGCTTAACGGATGAATTCATGAAAACCGTGCAGCGTGAGCCGAGGTCAACGGGTCTGTCGGCAAAAAGACCGAGCTTTGAAAAGTCTGCAATATTGTAGCCCCAAGCGGCGGCAAAGGTTTGCAGGAACGAACCGCAACCCGAAGAACAAGCCTCGTTCAGGAATATGTTATCAATTGCGTTATTTCTGATTTTGAAGCATTTTATATCCTGACCGCCGATATCGATAATGAAATCAACATCGGGCTTGAATCTCTTTGCGGCGGTGAAATGTGCGACCGTCTCAACAAGACCGATATCAACCGCAAAGGCGTTTTTGATTATATCCTCACCGTAGCCCGTGACTGCGCTTGATGCAACAACCGCATCGGGATATTCTCTGTAAAAATCTTCAAGGAACTGTTTAATAAGCGAAACGGGGTCGCCGTTGTTTGACATATAGCGGCTGCAAACTATTCTGCCGTCTTTATTGATAACCGCCGCCTTAACGGTTGTTGAGCCTGCGTCAATGCCGATATAAACCTTTTCGCCCTTTTCAATCTTGCAGTTATCCTCAATTGAATCCTTTGCGTGGCGGGCTGAAAATTCGTCATATTCTTCTTTTGAAGTGAAAAGCGGCTTTGCTCCGAGATATTCTCCGCTCTCCTTTGCGTTCTTTATCTTCTCGGTTATGCTCTTTATATCAAGCGCAACGCCGTCGGATGAAAACGCCGCACCGAGAGCAACGAAATAAAGGCCGTTTTCGGGGCATGTTCCCGTAACACCGAGGCCCTTATCAAAAGCCTTTCTGAGCTCCGAAAGGAAATAAAGAGGACCGCCGAGATAAACAACATTGCCCTCAATTCTTCTGCCCTGCGAAAGACCCGATACGGTCTGATTGACAACGGCGTTAAAAATACTTGCGGCGATATCGTTCTTTCTTGCGCCCTGATTGAGCAAGGGCTGAATATCCGATTTTGCAAAAACTCCGCATCTTGATGCGATTGAATAAATCTTTTCGTGAGTTTCGGCAAGTGAGTTCATCTCCGTCGGGTCAACTCCGAGAAGAGACGCCATCTGGTCAATGAATGCGCCCGTTCCGCCTGCGCACGAACCGTTCATTCTGACCTCAACGCCGTTAGTGAAAAACAGTATTTTGGCATCCTCTCCGCCAAGTTCGATAACAGCGTCCGTTCCTGGCAAAAGCCTTGAAACGCTGACTCTTGTTGCATAAACTTCCTGAATGAAATCAAGACCGAGCGACTGAGCAAAGCCCATGCCCGCTGAGCCTGAAACGGTCAGCGAAGCGTTAGCAAATTCGGGATGCTCGCTGACTATCTGCGAAAGCATCTTTGCGCTTTTTTCAGCTATTTTTGAATAGTGGCGTTCATACGCCTTATATACAATATTATAATTATCGTCAAGAGCAACGCATTTGAGCGTTGTTGACCCGACATCCATTCCTATTCTCATATCATCGTTCTCCCACACACAAATTAAGCATTTTTGCGGTTTTCTGCCTTTTCTTCGTCAAGATTTTCAAGCATAAGGCGCTCAACCTCTCTGTAAAGCTTCTCGTTAGCTTCTTCAGTTGTCATGTTGCCGACCTTAAAAGGCTCGCCGTAACGAATCGTCAGATTCTTGCTGCGGAATTTATAATCACCCGTCAGACCGAACGGCACAATATAAGCATCAGCCTTTTTAGCCATCGAAACACAGCCGAATTTAAAGGGCAGAAGGAATTTATCGGTCTTGTTGCGTGTGCCCTCGGGGAAAATTCCGATTGCTCCGCCTCTTTTGAGAACTCTCATTGCGGACATAACGCTTGAGATGTCTTTTCTTGATCTGTCAACGGGTATGCAACCCGCAACTCTGAACAGCGGAGCAAGCTTGCCGTCAAAATACTCTTTTTTTGCCATATAATGAATCATTCTCTTGGTTGCGATAATAGTCAGGCACTGGTCGTAAACATGCTTATGGTTGCCTGCAATGATGATAGCCGAGTCTTTGGGAATCTTCTCAGCTCCGATGATTTTGGGGTTATAATAAAACTGAAACAGAGGGCGCATAAACGGAGTTAAAAGCTTATATCCAAGCTCTCTGTCCTCGGGCTTCTTAGGTGATTTCTTGCTCATTTTTCAATTCCTGCCTTTCTGAGTTCGTCTGAAACAATATTCATAAGCTCGTTGTTTGATTTTTCAAGATCTTCCGAAACGGTTATCGGCTCCAAAAAGCGGATTTTAACGCTTCTTTCAAAAGCCTTGTACTTTCCCGAGATAACAAAAGGAACAATTTTTGTTTTTGTGTCATGCGCCATTTTGACTGCGCCGAACTTAAACGGCATAATTATGTCGTCTGTTCTGTTGATTGTTCCCTCGGGGAATATTCCGATAAGCTTATCGTCGTTAAGATACATTTCGGCGGTTTCAAGAGAAGCTTTATCCTTTTGGCGGCGGTTAACCGGAATAATGCCCAAGCCCTTGAAAAGAATCTTCAAAGGTCCTTTCATCAACTCATCCTTCGCCATGAAATGAACGCATCTTTTGGTTGCACAGCCGACAAGCAGGCAGTCGAGATTGTTCGTGTGGTTGCCCGCAAGAACTATTCTGCCGCTCTCGGGGATGTTGCGTTTGCCGACAATCGTGGGCTTGAAAACAGCCTTGAAGCAAGCGGCGGCAACGCCTCTGATTGCTCTGTAAAACAGCGGATCTTTCATCTTTTGTCCTCCATTTGGTAAAATTGCACAAAAAGCAAGTTTTCTTTTTGACATAAAGGTTTCCATAAATAAAAAAAGCGGAGCCCGAAAGCTCCGCAATCAATCATTTATTAAGTTCAGACTTTATCAAGCGTTCTGTCTTTTTTAACGGCGGTCAGCTTGAATCTGCCCGCTTTGATTTTCTTCATTGTGCTGTAACGGGCGCAATTCTTGATGATTTGTTGTTTAGCTTGCTCATCAATATCGATGCAGCTCATTACCCTGACATATTTGCTTATGGGATTGTTAGGTTTCATTCAAATCATTCCTTTCAAAGCTCAAGCTCTCGTTTGAGCATCTTGCGGCCGTACTGAAGCCGTTTTCTGACTGTCATCGGGGAAGTGTTCGTGATTTCGGCAATTGAGTTTGCTTTGTAGCCCTCAATATAATACAAATCAAGAACGATTCTGTATTTAGGCGGCAGCTTCATTATCAGCTCAAAAACATCCCTGTCATCATCTCTGATGCCGATTTCACGCAACTCATCGAAGTTCTCAGCCGCATGACGGCTGTTATAACGGCTGATGTTCTTGCTGACATTGGTTGCAACCTTAATAAGCCAAGCTTTTTCGTGGTCGGAATCCTTAAACAGCGGAGCCTTGACCATGTATTTCAGAAAAGTTTCCTGAACGGCGTCCTCAGCATCCTGTTTATTTTCCAATATATTATAACAAATACGAAAAAGCATTTGACTGTATTTTTCAACGGCATATTCAACATGACGCAATTCGTCATTATACTGAGCAGTTACCGCACACACGGGCAACCTTCCTTTCAGAGAGAATTGCTTCTCTATATAATAAAACACCCGAAATCACAAAAATGTGACAAAAAATTTGTGAACAATTTGTAAACTTACTGATATTTCAAAAAATTGTTTGGATATAATTTATTTTATCACATTTATTTCATTCTAACAAGTGAAAAAAAGAAATTTTTGTGAAAACAAGTTGAATTATTAATATTCATGATATATAATCTTTGGCATGGATAAGATAAAAAATGAACAGATATTGAATCAAATCAAAGGCGGACTCATTGTTTCCTGCCAAGCCCTGTCAACAGAGCCGTTACATGACAGTTATATCATGAGCAAAATGGCTTATGCTGCGTTTCTCGGCGGTGCCGTCGGAATCAGAGCAAATACCGTTGTTGACATTGAGGCTATCAGAGAAAGAGTCAGCCTGCCGATTATCGGAATTATCAAAGAAGAATATCCCGACAGCGATGTTTATATCACTCCGACGATGAAAGAGGTTGACGCCCTTGCTGAAATCGGCTGTGAGATTATCGCTCTTGATGCGACAAACAGGCTCAGACCCGGTGGGATAACTCTGACCGATTTTTTCAAAGATGTCAGAAAGAAATATCCGAATCAGCTTTTCATGGCGGACACAAGCTGTTTTGAGGAAGGCAAGCTTGCTCTTGAGCTTGGTTTTGACCTGCTCGGAACAACCATGAGCGGCTACACGCCTTATACAAAAGGAACTCCCCTGCCCGATTTCAATCTCATGCGCCGTTACAGCTCGGAGCTCGGCGCAACGGTTATTGCAGAGGGCGGAATCTGGTCGCCCGATCAGCTTGTTGAAGCATTCAGATGCGGCGCCCATGCGGCAGTGGTCGGCACGGCAATAACAAGACCGAGAGATATAACCCGCCGTTTTGTTAATGCTTTGGAGGAGCAGAAATGAAAATTCTTGCATTCGATATCGGCGGAACGGAAATAAAATATGCTCTTTGCGATGAAAGCTTCAATCTCAGCGAGCAAAAAGCCGTTCCGACAAATGCAGAGGAAGGCGGCAAAGCGATAATAAGCCGTGTTGTTGAAATTATAAAAAGCTATAACGGAATTGACAGAGTCGGCATTTCAACCGCAGGTCAGGTCAACAGCGCCAAAGGCGAAATCATCTTTGCTTCCGACAATATTCCGAATTACACGGGAACAAAAATAAAAGAAACCGTTGAAGCGGAAACAGGCATTCCCACGGCGGTTGAAAACGATGTTAACTGCGCCGCTTTGGGCGAAGCCTTGTTCGGAGCGGCAAAGGGATATCCCGATTTCATCTGCTTGACCTACGGCACGGGAATCGGCGGCGGAATATTCATAAACGGTGAATTATACAGAGGCACCGCTTTTGCTGCAGGAGAAGTCGGCCATATAATAACTCATGCAGGCGGCAGAAAATGCACCTGCGGAGGCGAGGGCTGCTATGAAGCTTATGCTTCCGCAAAAGCTCTTGTAAATTCGGCAGAAAAGCTTCTTTCCCGCCCCGTCAACGGCAAAGAAGTGTTTGAATGCTTTAATAATCCCGAAGTCAGAAAGCTGATTGACGGCTGGATTGACGAAATCGTTATCGGGCTTAAAAGCCTTATTTATATTTTCAATCCGTCTCTTATCGTTCTCGGCGGCGGAATAATGAACGAGACTTATATTATTGATGAAATTAATAAAAGGCTTCAGTCCTCACTCATGTTGAGCTTTAAGAATGTCAGAGCAGTTAAGGCGGCGGCAGGCAACGATGCAGGCAAGCTCGGCGCAGCCTATCTTGCAAGTAAACTATAAGTTTTAAGGTGAAAAACGTAATGAGAAATTTTGAAAAATCAAAAAAGCTTGATAATGTATGCTATGATATCAGAGGTCCCGTCATGGACGAAGCAAACCGAATGGAGGCAAACGGAATTGATATTCTGAAGCTCAACATCGGCAACCCCGCTCCGTTCGGCTTCACAGCCCCCGATGAGGTTGTTGTTGATATGATATATAATCTCCGCTCAACCGAGGGCTACTCGGATTCAAAAGGATTGTTCTCGGCAAGAAAAGCAATCATGCAGTATTGCCAGCTTAAAAACATCCCGAATGTCGGAATAAACGATATATACACGGGCAACGGAGTCAGCGAGCTGATAACAATGTCGATGCAGGGCCTGCTTGACACGGGCGACGAGATTCTTGTGCCGATGCCCGATTATCCGCTCTGGACGGCGTCGGTTACTCTTGCGGGCGGAACGGCGGTTCATTATCTCTGCGACGAAGAAGCGGATTGGAGCCCCGACATTGACGATATCAAAAAGAAAATCACGCCGAACACCAAGGGCATTGTTATCATCAACCCCAACAACCCGACGGGCGCACTTTATTCCAAAGAAGTGCTTGAACAAATTGTCAAAGTTGCCCGTGAAAATGACCTTATTATCTTTGCGGATGAAATTTATGACCGCCTTGTGCTTGACGGCGAAGAACACATTGCAATAGCTTCTCTTGCGCCGGATTTATTGACCGTCTGCTTCAACGGATTATCAAAATCGCATAAGATTGCAGGCTACCGTGTCGGCTGGATGTGCCTTGCGGGCGACAAATCCCATGCAAAGGGATATATCGAAGGCCTGAATCTTCTTTCATCGATGCGCCTTTGCTCCAATGTTCCCGCTCAGAGCGTTATTCAGACCGCTCTCGGCGGCACTCAGTCAGGCGATGCAATTCTTCAGCCGGGCGGAAGAATCTATGAGCAGAGAAACTATATCTATGAAACTTTGAATTCAATTCCCGGCGTTTCGGCAAAGAAGCCGAAAGCGGCTTTCTATATTTTCCCGAAGCTTGACATCAAGAAATTCAACATCACCGACGATGAACAATTCACTCTTGATTTGCTTCGTGAAAAGAAAATTCTCGTAACCTGCGGCACGGGATTCCATTGGAACAAGCCCGACCATTTCAGAATTGTTTATCTTCCGAACCTCGAAACTCTCAAAAACGCGGTCGGAAAGCTTGCGGATTTTCTCGAAAAATATTAATTAACCTGAGCAGCACGGCAATAATATGCAGTGCTGCTCTTGATTTAGAGAAAAAAAGATGTTAAAATAATAATTGGCTTTTTCAAAGCCGATGTGTTAGAAAATATAGGAGGTCTGCTTCCGATGGAAAGAAAAACAGGCACAATATCAAGAGGCATTCGCTGCCCCATCATCCGTGAGGGTGACGATCTTGCAAAAATCGTCTGCGACAGCGTAATCGATGCCGCAAAATGCGACGGATTTGAGCTGAGAGACAGAGATGTTATCGCAGTTACCGAGTCAATCGTCGCAAGAAGTCAGGGCAACTACGCAAGCATTGACGCTATTGCACAGGATGTCAGGGAAAAGCTCGGCGGCAAAACCGTCGGCGTAATTTTCCCGATTCTTTCAAGAAACCGCTTTGCAATATGCCTTAGAGGCATTGCAATGGGTGCTGAAAAAATCGTTCTCATGCTCAGCTATCCGAGCGATGAGGTCGGCAATCATCTTATTACTCTCGATCAGCTTGACGAAGCGGGAGTCAATCCCTACAGCGATGTTCTCACGCTTGAAAAATACCGCGAGCTTTTCGGCGAAAACAAGCATGAATTCACGGGCGTTGACTATGTTGACTACTATGCGAACATCATCAAGGAATCGGGCGCTGAATGCGAAATAATCTTCTCAAATCAGGCAAAAAGCATTCTTGATTACACCGACTGCGTTCTCACCTGCGACATTCACACAAGAGCAAGAACAAAGCGTCTGCTTAAAGCCGCAGGAGCTAAAACCGTCTGCGGTCTTGACGATATTCTCAATCACTCCGTTAACGGAAGCGGATTTAACGAAGCGTTCGGTCTTCTCGGTTCAAACAAATCAACGGAAAACAGCGTTAAGCTTTTCCCGAGAAACTGCGAGCCTTTCGTAAAAAAGACTCAGGAGCTGATCAGTCAGGCATGCGGCAAGCATGTTGAGGTTATGGTTTACGGCGACGGCGCATTCAAAGACCCTCAGGGCAAAATTTGGGAGCTTGCGGACCCCTGCGTCTCCCCTGCTTACACCGAAGGTCTCAGAGGAACGCCCAATGAGCTGAAGTTAAAATATCTTGCCGACAACGATTTCAAGGATCTTAGCGGAGACGAACTCAAGGCAGCAATTTCAAAGAAAATCGCCGAAAAAGAAGGCAGCCTTGTCGGAAACATGGCTTCTCAGGGAACCACTCCCCGTCAGTTCACCGATCTTATCGGTTCGCTCTGCGACCTGACAAGCGGTTCGGGCGATAAGGGCACTCCCGTCGTTCTCGTTCAGGGATATTTTGACAACTACACCAACTGATTATTTAACGGAGGAAAAATAAATGAGCAATAATAAAAGACCCGAAACCATGCAGCGCATTAACACTCCCGATCTTGCAAAAGCATTCATTGACGAGCAGGTTGAGGCTCTGCGTGATCAGATAGGCGATAAAAAAGTTCTTCTCGCTCTCTCGGGCGGAGTTGATTCATCCGTTGTTGCCGCTCTCCTTATTGAAGCAGTCGGCAAACAGCTTGTCTGCGTTCATGTTAATCACGGTCTGCTCCGCAAGGGCGAGCCTGAGCAGGTTATTGAAGTTTTCCGCAATCAGATGGACGCAAATCTCGTTTATGTTGATGCGGTTGACCGTTTCCTCGATAAGCTTGCAGGCGTTGCAGAGCCTGAAAAGAAAAGAAAAATCATCGGCGCAGAATTCATCAGAGTTTTTGAGGAAGAAGCCGGAAAACTTGACGGAATTGAGTTCCTTGCCCAGGGAACAATTTATCCCGACATTCTTGAATCCGGCCCGGTCAAAGCCCACCACAATGTCGGCGGTCTGCCCGAAGATCTTCAGTTTGAGCTTGTTGAGCCTCTGAAGTTCCTTTTCAAAGACGAAGTCAGAGTTGTCGGCAAAGCCCTCGGTCTGCCCGATAACATGGTTTACCGTCAGCCGTTCCCCGGCCCCGGTCTCGGCGTTCGCTGCCTCGGAGCTATCACAAGAGAAAGACTTGAGCTTGTTCGTGAATCGGATGCAATTCTCCGCGAGGAGTTCGACAAAAACGGACTTGCAGGAAAGGTCTGGCAGTATTTCACCGCAGTTCCCGATTTCAAATCGGTCGGCGTAAAGAACGATGCACGCACCTTTGCTTATCCCGTCATTATCCGTGCAGTCAATACCGTTGACGCCATGACGGCAACAATCGAGCGCATCCCCTATGATGTCCTTGATACCGTCACCAAGCGCATTACCACCGAAATTGACGGAGTTAACAGAGTCCTCTACGACCTCACTCCCAAGCCCTGCGGAACGATTGAGTGGGAATGATAGTCACTTACTCGTAATCGGCTAACACAGGAATAATTCAAGCACACTGCAAAATCAAAACAGCTATCTCAATTAAGAAAAAACAGATTATAGGTCAAATTCTTTTGAATAATGATCTATAATCTGTTTCTGCTTATATATTCACTTTATGAGAGACAATTACACCTTACTGTATTGATAAAAATCGCTTGCAACATACCAAATTTCTTTTTCTTTTTGCATAAGAAGATATACAGTTGTTTCTCTGTTCCAATCTTTTTCAAAAAAAATAGCTTTAACTTCGGCTTCATTTTCTGAAATAAAACTTATCTTCTGCACCTCCATATCAATTCCTGCATATGCCGTACCCATTGACCAAAGATTTTTCAAGCCGTTGTCTCCCAAGTTTATAAATCCGGAAGTCAACTTTGAAATAATGCCGCTCAAAACTGAAGAGCCTAAACCCATTTGAGCATTCAAATCATTTTTATATCTTCCGGTACAGCATTTAACTAAGGAATCAAAGTCTCCTTCATTATATGACTTAACATATTTTTCTATGGTGTCTTCAATTCTTTCCTCGTCGCTTCCACTTTTGCTTAAAAATTCTGCTTCAGATGCAATTTTTTCAGTATAAATTTTATAACAACCTATAGCAACAACGGCAATGAGTATAAAAGAAATTATCTTCTTCATATCATCACCGATTTATGCCAACTCATTGCCGTCGGCATCCTGCCGTTTTCCTGTAAAAATCATTACTGCATCATAGATATTCCAGCCCCAAACAGCTATGAAGCCTATAAAGCCTATTCCGACAAACATAAGCAAACTGGATACAACAGTAGCTATGATTTTATACATTGCTTTTTTCTTGTTGCCAAGATAAAACTCGTGCAGACCTAAATGACCGAGAAATATTGCCAACAAACCTGCAACCATCTTGGTTTTTTCTCCGCTGTTGCCACTTGAACCTGATGTTCCTTTCTTCAAGGCTACTCCACACTTTACGCAAATAGCCGCTTCAGGATTTGTCTGACTGCCACAATTCGGGCAAAAATTCGAGGCATTTCCTTTTGAAACACCGCAGTTTATGCATACCGCAGCATTTTCCGCCATTTCATTTCCACAGTTTCTGCAATACATATTTGTTCCTCCGTATACTAAATTATTTCTGTGTGACATATTATATATGAATTTTTTTGGTATGTCAATAGGTAATACTATTTTTTTAGTATAATTTTTTTGAGGTGACTATATGAACAGAATTAGAGAACTGAGAGAAGACAGAGACTTGCGACAGTCAGATGTTGCCGCCGCAACAGGAATAGATCAAAGAACATTATCCAATTATGAAACAGAAAAAACCAATCCGGACAGCTATGCCATAATAAAATTATGTGATTTTTTTGATGTAAGTGCTGATTATTTGATTGGCAGAGATGACAAAAAAACGAACAGCATAAAAACCATTGAAAATAAAATAACGGCAATTCAAAAAGAATTGAATACTATCCTTAACAATATCAAAAATCTTTAACTTTAATTTAAAAAATCTATTCATCAAAAAAAGTATTTTCACTATTTAAAACTCTTCTTTTTGTGCTGATTGTTGTCATTTTGCTCTCTTCTTTTTTTTAAGCACTTCAGATACCACATCAGCGCATTTGAGTTGGAATAATCCATTAAATTCCAAAAGGCTTTATCGGCTTATAAAGTCGGTAATGCTTTTTTTAGTCTTGTGATATTTTTTGCGCTTCGCATCACTCAATTGCATCACAGCGTACATTTCGGATCGTGTCAGGGACGGCTGCTTTGGGTAGCCGTTCACTTTTTCTCACAAAATTCAACAATCCGCTTGATATATTTCAGATGAATGTGTATAATCAAATTACCTTTAGTTTTGTGATAGAGACTGTAAATTACAGACATAAAAAGGAGACATTTTTATGAAAAAGAAGAAACTTGTTAAAGCGTTTATTGCCGCCGGTTCAATTCTCTGTGCAGTCGGCGTAATTGCTGGCGTTACGCTCGGATACGCCAAAACAACGGATGAAACCAAAGAATACACGGTAGATACCAACGGCAATCCGCTTCGTGTTGCCGTAATCAGCGACCTGCAGCTGCCTGCAAGCGGAAAAAGCGGCTCTCATCAGTACGAATCCTTTGAAAAAACGCTTACCATGCTCAAAAATAAGGGAATGGATGTGCTGATTATCGGCGGAGACTTTACCGACCTTGGGACCGATGAGGCATACGCTTCTTTCAAAGAAATATATGAAAAAGTAATGGCCGACGGTGAAAAACCCATTCCGGTTTATATCATGGGTAATCATGATTATTGGCTTGCTCCGTTTGTCGATTCATTTGAGGTTGCAACGCCTGCAAAAATGCAGAAGCGTTTCACAAAATATACCGGAGAATATCCTTACAGTCATAAAATCATCAACGGCTATCACTTCATTTGTTGGAGCTCATCAGACGGTTCATATGACAAGTCATATTCCGACAAAAAGTGGATCAGAAGCGAGCTTGACAAAGCCGTTGCCGCAGATCCGACAAAGCCGATTTTTGTTATTACGCACCTCAACCCCTCCGACACCGCTTACGGCTCAGACGAATGGGGCAATGCCGATATTGCTGATGTTTTAAAGGATTACAGCCGGGTCATCTCCATTTCCGGCCATTCTCATTATTCTCTTATTGATGAGCGTTCAATCTGGCAGGGAAGCTTTACTGCATTTCAAACGCAGAGTCTCGATTATATTGAGCTTGAAAGCGGTAAGTTTAACGGCAGTATTCCCGTTGACGCATACGGAAACTCAATGGCTGATAAACTCCCCTGCTGTTTGTATATGGAGATTGACAGTGACAAGGTTATTATAAACCGTCTTGAAGCCAATACCGGAAAAGAATTGAAAGCACCGTGGGTTATCAACGCTCCTTTCGGAAGTGTCGATAGTCTTTCGGAATATACAGATGCAAGAGCGGAGCAAAACAAAGCTCCCGAGCTTAATCCGCTTCTTACCGCTTCGGTCAAGGATATCACGGATGTTAACGGAAATCCGCAGAAAGTGCTTTCATTCAATGCCGGTACAGACGACGATTTTGTTCATTCATACAGACTTCAATTCCTTGATGAGAATAAAAACGTTATTGAATTCTATGAATCGGATTATAACGGAACCCCCGTTACCAAAGACGAAAACGGGGGCAAAAATGCAATATCCGAATTGCTGTATTTCAGCGATTTTGTTCTCGGTCTTGAGAATATGTCCGAAACCGTTGAGCTGAGGCTTCCCGCCACCATGCCCGAAAACGCAGAATATGTTGCAATAACGGCGATTGATTCATGGGGAGCTGAAAGCGATACTGCTGTATGTAAGCTTGGATAAAAAATAAGTTTCTATGGAGTGAAGCCAATGCTGAGAATGGAAATTGCGCTGTTTATTGTTGTTGCTTTTGTGGCTTACATCTATTTCTCCGCAGAAAAGAAATACACTCAGCTGCACAGAACTTTTTCGGTGCTTCTGGTTGTAACGCTTATACACTTGATATTTGACGGGGTTACGGTTTATACGGTCAATCACCTTGAAACCGTTCCGTGGCTGTTGAACGACATCTGCCACCGTTTATTTATCGGCACAATGATTTTTATATTTTTTCTCTTTTATCAATATATTGCAATATTGGTTGAGGAGGAAACGGGCAAGCCACGCAAGCTTGTTAAAGCGGCGGCAATTTATCTGATTATTGCCGAGCTTGGCGATATTTTTCTTCCCGTGCATTACGCAGTTACGCCGCAGGGCAATTATTCCGACGGAATTCATGTCGTTTTCTGCTATATCAGCCTTGCATTTTATTTTCTGCTCGGAACGGGGCTGTTGATTGCAAATTGGAAAAGCATTCAGAAAAAGAAAAAAATCGCAATTGCAATCGCTTCGGTTGTTGAGCTGACGGTTACGACGCTCCAGGGAATTAACCACACCTGGCTTATCAGCGGAATGGGTATTACGCTGATTACGCTTGCGTTTTATCTGATTCTGGAAAATCCCGACATTCTCCGTGCAGAACTGACGGAGCAAAAAATGTCAATGCTTTACTTAAAAAGTCAGGTTAATCCGCATTTTCTTTATAATACGCTTGATTCAATTCGCATTCAGGCTCAGCTTGACGGCGACAAAAAGGTTGCCGACCTGCTAATGAAGCTTGTTGACTTTTTCAGGCACAGCGTAAAGGTCAATCAGCCTATGGTTTCGCTTGACGATGAAACCGAACTGCTTGAAACATATATGGAGCTTATGTGTTACCGCTATCCCGAGCTTGATTTTCAATGCGACATCGACCCCGAGCTTGGCGGAGCATCCGTGCCTAATTTCATTTTACAGCCGATTGTTGAAAACAGCCTGATTCACGGCTTGAAAAATAAAGGCTACAGAGGAACGGTTGCCGTTTCGGCAAAGAAAACAGCCGACGGCAAGCTTGAAATTTGCGTGTGTGATTCGGGCAGCGGCTTTGCAGAGGGCAAAAGATCGGAAATTAACGAAATACTTGCAAACTACGCAAAACAAGCTCCGAAGCTTACGGGCAACAGCATCGGAATTCTGAATGTTCAAAAGCGTATAAAACTGCTGTGCGGAAATGAATTCGGACTGTCTTACACGGATAACGAAAGTGAAGGCGTTACGGCGCATATTCTTCTGCCGTTTGAGGAGGAGCAATTTTGAAGAAGCTTAAAGTACTTTTAGTTGACGATGAGATTATCATACGCCGAGGGTTCAGACAGCTTTTTGATTGGGAAGCTCACGACTGCGAGGTTGTCGGCGAAGCTGCTGACGGAATGGAAGCTCTTTCACAGATTGATGCGCTGAATCCCGATATTGTAACCATGGATATCAACATTCCGATTATGAACGGGCTGAAAGTTATTCAGCTCAGCAGAATGAAGCACCCCGATACGGCGTTTATTATCGTGTCGGGCTATGACGATTTTGCTTACTGCCGTGAAGCCCTGCGGCTTCAAATCACGGATTATATTCTCAAACCCGTTGATTACGAGGAATTCGGCGCATGCATTGACAATCTTAAAATCGCCCTGTTTGAGAAAAAAACGGCTGAAGAACCCGACAGTCAGGATGAGCGCATCATCAATAAGATTGTGCGTTTTGTTCAGTCGCATTTATCCGAAGAAATCAGCTTATCCGTTCTGGCGGAGGAATTTCATTTCAGCACACAGTATGTCAGCCAGCTTTTTAAAAACGAAATCGGCGTAAATTTTCTGACTTATCTGACAAATATAAGAATGGAAAAGGCAAAAAAGCTTCTGCTGAGCACGGATCTACCGATTGCCGAGATTTCGGAGCAGTCAGGCTACAGCGATTACCGAGTATTTACAAAGGTGTTCAAGAAGTCCGAGGGCGTTACTCCGTCGCAGTATCGGCGTGATTTTCTCGACAGCTCAAAAACAAGTTAAAAGCTGATAATTCCGAACATTAATATTTTATACAATAATATAACTGTCTCAAAAGCTGTCGGTGACATTGCAAAGCCGACGGCTTTTCTTTATTTCGGACACATTCGGCTATAAAATACACCTATAACTTGCTACTAAAAGCAGTTATAATAAGGTCAAACAAAAGCACAAGAGGTTGATATTATGAAAATTCTTATAATTCACGGTCAGAGCCACGAGGGAAGCACCTGCACGGTTGCAAGAGAGCTTGCGGGGAAGGTTGGCGGAGAAATCAAAGAATTCTTTCTGCCAAGGGATTTTGACAAGCCCTGCACGGGCTGTTTCACATGTTTTAAAACAGAGCTTTCCAAATGCCCTCACTTCAAAGAGCTTGAACCGATAGTCCAAGCGATTCTCGACGCAGATTTGCTCATATTTGAAAGCCCCGTTTATGTTTATCATGCCACGGGTCAGATGATGAGCCTGCTTGACCATTTCGGAACCTGGTGGATGGTTCACAGACCCATGCCGCAAATGAGCCAAAAGCAAGCGGTTGCGATAAGCACTGCGGCGGGTGGCGGAATGAAAAGCACTGTTCAGGATATGGCAGACAGCCTTGAAATGTGGGGCATAAATAAAGTTTATAAGCTCGGTGTCGGCGTGCAGGCGGTAAAGCCCGACGAAATACCCGACAGAATAAGGAACAAAATCCACAAAAAGACAGACGCAATTGCAAAACAAATAAGGAAGAACGAGGGCAAACGCGGCTGCAACGGCCGAGGCAAGAAATGGTTTTATGTGATGCGTCTCCCACAAACATTTCCCGCCCATGGAGCCTGACTTCGGCTATTGGGAAAAGCAGGGCTGGCACCAAAAAGGCAGACCATGGAAAAGCGCTTGAATTTTCAAGCCTTAATCTATAAAAATGACACAATCAGTTGAAAAAACAGCCTATAATTAAATGCGGAAAGCATGTATAATAAACGCATAAGAGGAAAACTCTTAACATTAACAAAGCAAGGAGAATTCATATGAAAAAAGTCAGCAGTATTTTATGGGGCATTGTGCTTGTTGCGGCAGGCGTCATTCTGGCATTGAACGCATTCGGCGTTACAAGCATAAACATTTTCTTTGACGGATGGTGGACGCTTATCATTATCGTTCCGTGCGTTATCAGCCTTTTCACAAGTCACGACAAAGGCGGAAGCTTAATCGGCATATGCGTCGGCGTGTTTTTACTGCTCTGCTGTCAGGATGTTCTGAGCTTCGATATGTTCTGGAAGCTTCTTATTCCTGCGGCAATAGTAATTATCGGAATCAGCATCATTTTAAAGAGTATATGCGGAAACAAAGGAACAGAGGTTTATAAAATGTTAAAGAGCAACGGCACCGAGATAAAAAATGCAACTGCAACCTTTTCAGGCACAAACGTTAATTTTGACGGCGAGATTTTTGACGGTGCGGAATTAAATGCGGTTTTCGGCGGAGTTAAGTGCGACCTTCGCGGCGCTGTCATCGAAAAGGACTGCGTAATCAACGCTTCTGCGATTTTCGGAGGAATTGATATTTTTGTTCCCGACAGTCTGAATGTCAAAATCAATTCAACCTCGATTTTCGGCGGAGTATCGGACAAAAAGCACAACAATAATCAGGCAAACATACCCACGCTCTATATTAACGCTACATGCATGTTCGGAGGAGTTGATGTAAAATGACAACAGCACAGAAAATTATCAAATATTTTGCAATCGCCTTTGCAATTTTTCTGATTGTCAGCATTTTCAGCGGAATAATCGGCGCAGTTTCGGGCTTATCGTTCGTATTCGGCAGCAAGGACGCAGCCGGAGAAATGCAAACCTATGCGATTGACGGCGATGTTAACAAGCTTGAAATTGATCTTAGCGGCGCTCAGCTTGAAATCAGGACGGGAACCGACTTTTCCGTTGAAAGCAATCATAAATATCTGAGCGTTGAAAGCAAAGACGGAACTCTGACGCTTAAAGAGGATACCGTTGTCGGCGGATTCAATTATCAGGAGATTAAGGTTATCTTAACCGTTCCCGAAAGCAAGATTTTTGACAAAGCGGATATTTCGGCAGGTGCAGGAACCGTCAGAATAGATGAGCTTACGGCAGATAAGCTCTGTCTTGACCTCGGTGCAGGCAAAACGGACATCGGAAAGCTTTCCGCTCTCTCCTCTTCAAGAATTAACGGCGGTGCGGGCGAGCTTAACATCGGCGGCGGCGAGCTTGCAAATCTTGATTTTGATATGGGAGTCGGCAAGGTCAGCATAGTCAGCCGTCTGAACGGAGACTGCGAAGCGGACTGCGGCGTCGGAGACCTCAGCTTAACATTAATAGGAACCCGTGACGACTACAGAATCGACCTTGACAAAGGCGTTGGTGAAGCCGTTGTCGGCGGCGAAAGAGCGTCAGACGGCGCTGTTTTTGGGAACGGAGTTAACTCAGTTGATGTTGACGGCGGAGTCGGCAGAATTGAAATAAAGTTTGAAGAAAACGCCTGATATACTAAGGTGAACAGAATGAAAAATAACAAGCATTTCACATCCCGTATGTTTATTTGCTCAGGAATACTGATGGCAATCTCCGGTTTGCTGTTTATGATATGTGTTAAACCGGCATACGGCGGAATATTCTTTGCGGCGGCATCGTGTATGTTCTTTGCCGCAAGAAGTTTCAGAATTAAAGAAAATAATGATGATAAAGGAGTTAAAGCAAATGAAAGATTTTATTACAGCCGCCCTGCCCTGGGTTCTTTGCGGTCTTTCGGTTGCAATCATTTGCGTCAGAATCGGAAAGGGGAAAAAGAAAAAAGGGTTGGAAGATCGCATTGCACTCGGAATGGCGTTAGGACTTATGACAAGCCCCGTTCTGAACAGCTTTGGGCTTTGGGAAAATCACGGCTTGGGCATAGCTCTCGGTCCGTTATGGGGCATGGCACTCGCATTGTTAACTTACAAAGAAGAAGCTCCGGATGAAAAATAGAAAAAGAATATTTTCAGTTTTTCTGTTTGCCGTTGTTTTGTTATTATTCAGTGCCTGCGGCAATGCCGAAAAGCCCGAAATGAGCGTTGATATCAAAGACGGACAGAAAATTTATAACGGAACCGAACAGCGCTTCTACCGGGTTGATGAAGGCACGGAGGGCGAAATTGAAATAGCGGTTAACCGTAACGGCGGAACAATAAACATAACCGTTGTTTATTTGAATTCTTCTGAAGAGGTTTGCTATCAGGGAACGGATATTCCGACCTCAGATTTTAAGGTCAGCTTGTCTTCTCCCGGAGAATACAGGGTTTTGATTCAAGCAGATAATTTTAACGGAA
>JBJEQC010000084.1:0-4859 GCA_051881555.1 Acutalibacteraceae bacterium | reverse complement strand
CAAAAGCTGTGCCTGAGGATTTGTGAGCTATATTTTCATCTGTTAATAATCGGCGTAATAACGGGCTTGCCGTCACGGTCAAGCAGAGGGGTCAAACCGCCTGCGGAACCCCTTGATTGAAACAAATAATTAACACCCGTTTCTTTATCGACCCAAATTTCAGTCACATTAAGTGAACCCTGAGTATAAACCTTTTCAAATCTGTCGTCTTTTGACATGGCATTTACACCTCTTAACCGTCGATAGTTTCTTTGCTGACAGGTTCAAGATAAGCAGAGCTGCCCGAACCTCTCTGTCTGTATACATTATCTTCAGTCGGCTCATACATTTCCAAAACGCCTTTTTTGCCGCCTGCAAGAATAACCTCAATCTGAGAAATACCGGGTAAAACAAGCGGAATCAAAACATCTCCCGAAGCAGAATTCCACATTGAAAACGCAAAGAAAGCACAGTTAAAATAAAAATCCCAATAATTAACATAGTTAGCTATGTTTTTGCTGAGGGAGTCAAGCTCACTCTGCGTAAGTTCCTCAGTAACAGACCAGATATTTGCGGTATTGTTATCACGGTTCTGACGATAAGCCTCAACATTATAATATATTCCCCAACCGTCGGAAGCGGAGAAAGAATATGTTCCTATTGACACTCCCTGACCGACCGGCAGGTCATAAAGGCCGACCCTCTGAACCCTGTCGGACAGATTCTCAACATAAATCCATGTGTGACCCGAAATCGGGAAGAAATAAATGCAGGAGCAAATTGAAACCGTTGCAACAATTTCATTTTCATCCTCCCGTTCGGTTGACGGTTCGTCGGCATAAGCCGTCACACACGCCGCCGAAAAGAGCATGACAACCGCTAAAACAAGCGAAAACAGCTTTTTCAGATTAGTATTCATTTTTATCCCCCTTTTTCATTAAATACATTATTTTTTCTTTATCAAAGCAGTTACCAATCCGGCAGTAACCGCCGCCGTTCCCGCAATAAGAGCGGATTTCTGCTTTTCTTTTTCGTCTGCATCCCAAAAATACTGCAGTTTTGCGCCAACTCCCCTGCCGCACAAATCCGAATAATTAAAGAAATAAGTCAGAATATCCTGCGGATCTCTTTGGTCAATTTCAAAGACCCTGACTCCCCTCATTTCGTTGCCGTAGCAACGGAATGAAGCGCACGAGGTCTGAATAAAATCAATTCCTCCGTAATTGCCCTCAAAGCAGTTCACGTGGTCGTGACCCGACACAACCGCCCGAACATCGCCGCATTCCTGCATGGCTTCAAAAAGCCCCGCAGAATCGCCGAGCACGCTCGGATAAGCGCACATTTTTCCTCTGACAGATTCTTTCAGCCTGCAAAAACCGTTTTGCGGAGTTTTAACCGCTCCGACATCATTTTCGCCGCATGGCTCAAGAAGATTCAAAATCTCAGGCAGAGGAATATGCAAAAACATCAGCGACGGCACGGGTTCTCCGCCGTTTTGCTCTCTGAGCTTTACCGATTCCGCTTTATACCATTCAACGGTCTCGGGCTTAACCGCTTCATGGCATTTATCGCTCTTTTTGTCATACCATGCGCTGTCAAGCATCCAGATGTTAAGAATCGGCTTGTCTCCGTCATGCGAATAAACGGGAATATTGTATGTATCGCAGTCAACCCTGCCGTTGCGGTTATTCATCGGCAGACACATCGAATAACTGCGGTAAATATCAGCCTGTTCATCCTTTGAAACAAGATTGCGGTCATCGTGATTGCCGAAAATCATTGCAAAGGGTATTTTTCTTTTTTCAAGCGGAGCAACGATGTTATCAATCGATTCTCTCATAATCTGCACCGTTGCGGCTTTGCCCGACGCTATCTGACGGCTGCCGAAGCGAGCGTCAAGCAAATGATTGCCGAGAATATTGTCGCCCGTAAAAAGCACAATATCGGGCTTAATGCAGTCGTATGCCCTGTCAAGCATTTTAACCATCGCTTTGCGGATATATTTCATATCCTGCGCATCGCTGACCTGCATTATAACAAGCTTGCCGTCGGGTCTGAAAGTAATTTTGTTAGAATTTCTCATTTCATTTCAGCTAAACGCTTTTCTCTCTCCTTAAGGAACGGTGACTTTGCGGGAACAACATAGGTTATTCCCTTTTCGATTATTTCAAACGAAGTGTCGGTCACATATTTTATTTCTCCGTCAACATTGACAGCGGCGGGATGATCACTGTGAATAACGAGCTTCTTGCCTCTTTTGAAAGTGGTGATGTCCCAATCGAGGTGTTCGCCTCTCTTATATTTATTGAGCAGGGTTGTCAGCTTTGCTCTGCTCATCTTGCTTTCAACAATAATGAAATCAAGCAGACCGTCATCGGGCTTTGCAAGCGGAGCGGCCCTGAAGCCGCCGCCGTAATATTGTGAATTGCCGCAGAAGCAGAAAAGGCAGTCTTGCGATATTTCTTCGCCGTCATCAATGCGGATTGTAAAATGATTATGGAATTTTTTGACTATTGCATAAAGGCAACCGATATAATAAGCCCCCTCGCCTGTTACAAGCGGAAGCTTTTTGATTTTTCCCTGCATTGCGCAGACCTCGGCGTCCATACCCATTGAGCATTGGTTAATTGCAATTTCATCGTCGCATTTGATAACATCAAATTCAACGGGAACGCCGTTGATCTGATCCTCAAGCACAAGGTATTCATCTATCGTGCCGAAACAGCGTATAAAATCGTTGCCTGAACCGAGAGGAATAACGGCAACCTGAGCGTTTTTGAAGCCGAATGCGCCGTTGACAACATCGTATAGAGTTCCGTCGCCTCCGCAGGCATAGAATCTGATTTCCTCGCCCGTTTTGGCTCTTTCTCTGACTAATTCAATGCCCTCTCCCTTTGCATGAGTAACGCAAATCTCATAATCGAGCGAATATTTGTTGCAGACTTCCTCGATTTTAGGCTTTATGAAATTCAAAGCTTTTCCTTTGCCTTGACCTGCCATGGGATTAACCAAAAATACATGCTTCAATTCAAACAACCTCTCATAATTTATTTGTAATACATAAACAGCTGGCATTTGATCATGCCGTTATAAAGCTTTCTGCGTTTATCGGCTTTCCTGCCGAAAGCTTTTTCAAATTCTTCATCGGGGCTTATTATGCTGTAAGACCAGCCCTTTTTCCTTTCGAAAATACCGCCCATTATTTTATAAAGTTTTTCACATTCTGTCAAGTCAAGCAGTCTTTCGCCGTAAGGCGGATTGCAGATAAGCGTTCCCCTGTCAGTCTGCGGCTTGAAATCGGAGATATCGGCAATTTTAAAGTTGATTTTTCCGTCAACTCCGGCTCTTTCGGCATTGATTTTTGCAATTTCAATCGCTTTTGGGTCAATATCCGAGCCGAAAGCTTCAAAATCGTCGCAGGGCCGTTCAAGGCTTCTTGCTCTCTCCCTTTCCTGCTCCCAAACCGCTCTGTCAATCGCTCCGAAGCGTTCCGCAGAGAATCGGCGGTTGACGCCCGGAGCAATATTTGCCGCCATCATTGCGCCCTCAATGAGAATTGTTCCCGAACCGCACATCGGGTCATAAAGTTTATGATACGGGCGAAGGCAGGACAAGCTGCAAAGCGCCGCCGCAAGAGTTTCTTTAATCGGCGCACCGTTGGCGTCAAGCCTGTAGCCTCTTTTATGAAGCCCGTATCCCGAGGTATCAATCAGAAGCGATACCTTATCTTTCATAATAGAAAACTGAATTTGATGAACGGGACCCGTCTCCTCAAACCATTCAATATGATATTTTGATCGAAGCCTTTCAACAACCGCCTTTTTGATGATTGCCTGGCAGTCTCTCGTGCTGAAAAGCCCCGAATTAATTGAATAGCCTTTAACGGGAAAAGCGTCAAGAGAGCCTATCCATTCTTCCCAAGGCAGAGCCTTTGTGCCCTGAAAAAGCTCTTCAAAGCTTCTCGCTTCAAATGAGCCGACAAGAATCTGAACTCTTTCCGCAAATCGGGAGCAGATATTGACCCTTGCAAGCATGTTGGCGTCTCCGCTGAAAAGGACTCTGCCGTTTTCGGCATTGACATTTTCAGCCCCCATTTCCCGAAGCTCTGATGAAATCAGGGATTCCATGCCGAGCAGGCAGGGTATCACAAAATCAATTTTCATTAAAGAATATCTCCTGTAAAATTTACGAATTTACCTAAAAACCGGCGGGAACCAGAAGAATGATTCCCGCCGACAAATCACTATATTGCATCAAGCCGTGCAGATTATTCAATCTCAGGCGTGATAAGGCCGTAACCTCCGTCATTACGTTTATAGACAACGCTGACATCGCCGTGTTCATCATCAAGGAAAACATAGAACTGATGATCAAGAAGATTCATCTGCAAAATTGCTTCCTCAACCGACTGAGGTTTGAGACTGACAATCTTTTTTCTGACAAGCTCAAACTCAACTTCCTCCTGAACATCGGCATCATCGGCAAACGCCTCAAAGCTGCCGGAGCGAAGCTTTTTCTCAACACGGGTCTTGTTTTTTCTGATTTGCCTGATAAGGGTGTCAACACATTTGTCAAGAGCTTCGTTCATGTTCTCCGCTCTCTCCTGGGCTCTGAAAATCATTCCGCCGTTATTAACGGTGATTTCAACGGATTGTGATGACTTCTCAACAGTTACCGTAACCTTCGCCTCCACATCGGAGCCGAAGAAGCGCTCAATTTTTGCGAGTTTCTTTTCAGCGTGTTCCTTGAAGGAATCTCTGGGTGAGCACTTGCGCCCTGTAATTGTCATTTTCATACAGTCATCCCCTTTTAATAAGCTGTTGAAGCTTTAGCTTCGACTGTATTATAGCATATATTCACAAAAAAATAAAGTAGTTTTG
>JBJEQC010000083.1:0-4891 GCA_051881555.1 Acutalibacteraceae bacterium | reverse complement strand
ATCCCCGTTTCGGCTTCGTCTGAAGTCCGAGACGGGGATTTTTGCAATTGAAACCCGCGGAACGCCGGAGACGGCGCAAGAGAAATGAAGTGTGCCTGCGACACATTCCGGTAGGGGCGACCCTGCGTGGTCGCCCGTTTTCCGCAAATTAATGATTGGCTCCGCCTATGACCGATTATTATTGCTCCGCAAAAACTGTTTTTTGAGTGAAATGAGAAGAAGTAAAAGGTAATAGGTTCAAGGTAGGGCGGGGGCTTGCTCCCGCCGTCTTTCTTTTACAAAAAATGGTTGGTATATAACGATTTTTTGTAGGGGACGCTGTCCTCGGCGTTCCGGAAAACATAAAAACAAAGGCTCGTTTTTTTGCGACCCGTCCCCTACGGTTGCCGCCTGAAAACGAACAAATTCACAAAAAATCCGTAGGGTTCGGCGTCCTCGACGAACCGATTCGCCACGGGCGAATAATTTGAATATGCACACAATCACAAAACAAAAAACGGCGGGAGCAAGCCCCCGCCCTACCATGAATACGGCAAAACATATTATTCTTGTATTTGGAACGATGTGAGCATCGTAACCTACCTAAAAAAATCGTTGGGACAGCCCTTGCGGTTGTCCGTGAAAACGCATTTAATCCCACGGAACGCCGGGGACGGCGTTCCCTACGGAAAAATTGTTATTTTTCAACGGATTTTCCGTTTTGGCCGTCCATATATCCGAGAACACGGTCGATAAGACCGAGGCGGTTTTCACCTTTGAGCATTTTAACCGAAATATACGGTTTGCCGCCGCCTGCGCCGACAACAAAGCGGCCTCTGAGATGAGCGGAAGCAAGGGAGATTTTCTCCATATCAAGCACATTGATTTTGAAAATAATCTTATCGCCCTGATTGGTGATTTCATAAATATCGTGCCTTGCCGCCTTGCCTCTTAGCAGGGCAATTCTTATAAGCCCCTCAACGCATCCGGGCGGATCGCCGAAGCGGTCAACAAGCTCGTCGATAACATCGGAAGCGTCGTCGTCCGTCTTGATATCCGCAATCCTGCGGTAAATCTGAAGCCGTTGCGGTACGCTGTCAATATAATCCTCGGGAATGTGGGCGTCGATGGGCAAATCGATTGTGCATTCCTTTTCGGGAGCGGCGGGCGCTTCGCCTTTTTCCTCGCTTATCGCCTGTTCAAGCAGTTTTATATACATTTCATAGCCGACAGATTCCATGTGACCGTGCTGATTCGAGCCGAGAACATTGCCCGCTCCTCTCAGCTCAAGGTCACGCATGGCAATATGGAAGCCCGAGCCGAATTCGGTAAATTCTCTGATAGCATCAAGCCGCCTTGTTGCGATTTCGGTAAGCTGTTTGCCCCTTGTGAAAGTGAAATATGCGCTCGCTCTGCGTGAGGATCTGCCGACCCTGCCCCTGATCTGATGAAGCTGGGCAAGACCCATGCGGTCAGCGTTTTCAATAATCAGCGTGTTGACATTCGGAACATCAACGCCCGTTTCGATTATCGTTGTGCAAACGAGAATATCAATTTCGCCCTCCAGAAGCCTGCGCCAGACCTCGCTTAGCTCATCCTCGCTCATCTTTCCGTGACCGATGCCGACATTCGCTTCGGGCAGAAGCGCCTTTATTTCGGCGGCTTTTCTTTCGATATCCTCAACTCTGTTATATAAATAGTATACCTGACCGCCTCTGCGAAGCTCCTGCTCCATCGCCTGAGCAAGCACGCCCATGTTATGCTCGATAACATAGGTCTGAACGGGCTGTCTGTCCTGCGGAGCTTCTTCAAGTACCGACATGTCACGGATTCCCGTCATAGCCATGTTGAGCGTTCTCGGAATCGGGGTTGCCGTCAGGGTCAGCACATCGACAGCGGGAAAAAGCGTTTTGAGCTTCTCTTTTTGAGCAACACCGAACCGCTGTTCCTCGTCAACGATTATAAGCCCGAGGTCACGGAACTGAACATCCTTTGAAATCAGGCGGTGAGTGCCGACTACGATATCAACCGAGCCTCGGCGCAAGCCTTTAAGCGTTTTTTCAATCTCTTTTTTCGTGCAGAATCTCGAAAGCATTCCCGCTTCAACCGGGAAGCCCTCAAAGCGTTTAAGAATTGTCTGATAATGCTGTAGGGCAAGAATCGTTGTCGGAACAAGGATGGCGCATTGCTTTCCGTCCGCAACGCACTTGAACACCGCTCTCAGCGCAACCTCGGTTTTGCCGAAGCCGACATCGCCGCAAAGCAGTCTGTCCATGGGATAAGGCTTTTCCATATCCTTTTTGATTTCACGGATACAGCGGAGCTGATCCTCGGTTTCAACAAATTCAAAGCGTCGTTCAAAGTCGCTCTGCATGTCGATATCGGGCGAAAAAGCGTGACCCCGGACTTTCAGGCGCTTTGAATAAAGCTCGATAAGCTCCTTTGCCATGTCCTTAACGGCGCTCTTGACCCTTGAACGGGTCTTTTGCCAATCCTTGCCGCCGAGCTTGTTAAGCTTGAGCGGTTTTTCATCGCTTTTCGGGCCGATATATTTTGAAACCTGGTCAAGCTGAGTTACGGGCACATAGAGAATGTCGCCCTTATCGTATTGAATTTTAATGTAATCCTTGGTAGTTCCCGAAGCTTCAAGGCTGGTTATTCCCTCAAAAATTCCGATACCGTGAGCGGAATGAACAACATATTCTCCCCTGTGAAGCTCATCAAGATTATTGAAAGCCGCCTTGCCGCCTTTTTTGGCGGCGGACGAAGCTTTTCTTGCGGTGACTGCCCTGCTTCGGTAGGTTATGAGCGTAAAGCCTGCCGAAGGATATTCAAAGCCCGCAGAAAGTGCTCCGGGAAGCACGCAGACAGTTTTTTTCGGAATTTCCGCAGGAGGAAACGGGCAGAAAAGAGCGGGGATTCCCTCGCTTTCAAGGTCGTCGGCAAGAGTTTTTGCCGCCTTTTCCGTTCCCGCAAGCACGGCGCATGACCGACCCGCTTTTTTGACGGAAGCCAGATCCTCCGTGAGAGCGGAAAGCGAGCCGTTCCACGGGCTTATCTGCTTTGCGGTGAAGGTTATCAGCTCCTTAACGGGAGTGTCAAAGCTTCCTCTCGGCAGATTATCGAGATAAACCGTATCAAATTTTTCATATAGAGCAAAAAGCTCGGGCAATTGAATGCTGAAGCGGTCAAGCCCCTTGCAGAGAACGCCGTCCTGAAACAGCCCCTTGACCGTTTCGTTCATAAGCTGACAGGTGGAGCTGAATTTGTCCTTGACCGAGAAGCTTTCACAGACGAAAAGCATACAGTCCTTTGCATAGTCAAAAATTCCGCCGCATTCGGGATAAATCAGTGGCATATATTTATCGAGTGAAGAAAGGTGAATGCCGTTTTCAAGGCGGTCAACATCTTCCTCAAGGCTTTTCAGGGCTTCACCTTTAATTTTCTTTTCGGCAATATGTCTCTTTATCATTTCGCAGAGAACGCCGTCCTCGCAGAGAATTTCTCTTGCGGGAGTAATTCTTATTTCTTCAGCGGAATCGGTTCTGCGCTGAGTTTCGGGGTCGAAAAATGAAATGCTGTCAACCGAATCGCCCCAGAATTCAATTCGGCAGGGCTGTTTTGAATCGGGCGGGAAGAAATCGAGAATTCCGCCTCTGACGGCGAACTGACCCGCGCCGTCAACCTGTTCGCTCCGTGTATAGCCGCATCTGACGAGGTTCAGCGTCAGCTCTCCGATGTCATAATCCCCTCCCGCTTCAACCGAAAAGCTGCTGCCCATGAGCCTTGCGGGGGGAACGGTGAGCTGAGATGCCGCCTCTGCGGACAAAACGACTGCGTCAAAATCGCCCGAAAGCATCTTGTCAAGCACTTTCAGGCGGGCATGTTCATATTCTCTTGAAACGGTCTCAAGCGACCGAAAGGATAAATCTCTCGCAGGGAAAAGCAGGGCGTTTATGCCGAAGCCCTCCATATCTTGCCGAAGCCTTGTTGCCTGAGCCTCGTCGGGAGCGATGACAACCGCTTTCCGCATCAGGCTCATGCAGAGCGACGCAATGATATGCGCCTTGTGGATATTGGCAAGCCCCGTTGTGCCCGCAGGCAGGCGTTTTTTTCTTATCGCCGAAGCAAGAGCGAGAAATTCGGGAACGGATTTTGCAATTTCGGTGTAACAGTTCATATATTGATTCCTGCTTCTGTCAAAGCTTTTTTGAGAATTCCGATGTCGCCGTGGCTGTAGCAATGGCCGTCCATTCCGGCGGCTTTTGCTCCGTCGATATTCGCCTGAACATCGTCGATGAAATAGCATTCCCCGGGATTAAGCGAAAATTTCTCAAAAAGCGTTAAATATATTTCTTTTTCGGGTTTAAGAAGCTTATAATCGGCTGAAATCAGGCAGCCGTCAAAGAGCGAAAGAGCGGGTATTCCCTGCCTGTGAATGTGAAAATCCGACGAAGCGTTGGAGAGCAGATAAATGCCGTAGCCGTTGGTTTTGAGCCGCTCGATAAAGCCGTACATCTTTTCAAACGGCGGCATGTATGGATAGAAATTATCAACCATTTCGGTGACCTTTTCAAGAGCCTGCGGCGGAATAACCGAGCGCTTTTTCTCAATTATTTCTTCAGGAGTGATGATTCCCCTGTCCTTATCCGCCCAGATCGGATTTCTGAATATTTCTTTGAGCAGAATATCGGCGGTCTGCCTGTCAAAAACCGAATATAGAGTCTTTTCGGGGTTGTAGTCAATCAGAACCCCGCCCATATCAAAAATTATATTTTTTATCATTTTCAGTTATTCCTCCCGAACGGAAAACGCCGCAAAGGACATTCCCCTACGGTACATAATACCACTTTCCGCCTTTTGCCGTCAAGTAAAAAACGAGTTTTGAAATCAAATATAAAATCGGTACAAT
>JBJEQC010000082.1:0-4899 GCA_051881555.1 Acutalibacteraceae bacterium | reverse complement strand
TCAAGTTTTCAATGCCCCGATTGCGGCAACAATCAGAAGATTCAGATTGAAACAACACATTATTAAACAGGACCCCCGGCTAAGCCGGGGGCCCTGACTTAATTAATTGTCATATTTTGAGCTCATATCTCGGAAGAAGCTTTTGAATTTATCTTTATATCTTCGATTAGGGTAACGGTAATAATCGCCGTTACCCTATGCAATTTATTTTGCCGGGGGAACATTCAATGTCAGATCCGTCAGCGGGAATGAACAGCACGGATGAATGCAGCCGAATTTGTGGTCTGCCAAACGGCGATACTCCATATTTTCAGGCACATAGACTTTGCCCGAAATCAAATGTGAATGGCAGAAACCGCATTCGCCGCTTCTGCAACGGGCAGGTACGGCGATTCCGTTCTTTTCAAGAATCTGCATTACGGAATCAGATGTTGAACCTGTCACTGTCTTTGTTTCGTCCTGAATTGTCACGGTTATGCTGACGGTTTCAGGCACATCCGACGGATAATCGGGCTGATTTTTCGGGTCGTGAAATTCTCCGAACATCTCGTGACGGATAAATTTGCGTTCAAGGTTCAGCTTTTCAAGCTCCTTATCTGCAAACGCATACATCTGCTGAGGTCCGCACAAAAAGACTGAATACGGCTCGTTTTCGGGCGCATATTTCTTTATGATTTCTGCTGTGATGAATCCTCTCTCCGCACCCTCGGGAAGAACGCAGTCTGCGTCACTGAGAACATGCACGACTTTGAATTTCGGCGTACGGGCAGCAATTTCATCGAGCTTTTCACGGAACAGAATATTATCCTGATTGCGACTGCCGTAAAGCAAAGTAAGTTCAAAATCTTCATCGCCGTCGGCAATTGCACTTGCCATGGAAAGAAACGGTGTTATACCGCTTCCGCCTGCAAGGCCGATAACTTTTGACGCGTCACGAAGCGGCTGATATTCAAAATTACCTGACGGTGCCGAAACTTCAACCTCGGTTCCGACTTCCCAGTTATTCAATATGTAATTTGACAGCAAACCGCCGTCAACACGCTTGATTGTCAGTTCATAAAAGCCTTTTAACGAGTCGGAGGGAGAAGATGAGATTGAATAAGCTCTTGTAATCGGCAGACCTGCAACCTGCTGAAATACCGTCAGATATTTGCCTGCGCCGAAATATGCCAAAGCAGAAGTGCCCCTTGACGGGTCGGGAACAAGCGTAAAGCTCTTGCAGTCCGAGGAGCGTTCTGTTACGGCGGAAACTTTAAGATACTGACGCTTCGGGTGAAGCGCTCTTGCAAGCTCTTTTGCGTGGTCGGCTTCGGCGGGAATCTCGGCGGCTCCCGATTCAAAGCGTGCTTGTCTGTTGCCGAGCATGGGCAAAAATGTTCTCATGGGTAAAGATTTAATCGGACTTGCCATCTTATTTTCCCTCCTTTAATGCCTTGAGAGTGAGTTTGGCGGCCTTTTCGCCGGTATAGTAAGCGCAGAAGTAACCGTCACCGCGCTCCTGAGATGCGCCGCAGAACAGGAAATTGTCAAACGGTTGGTCTTTTGCAAAGCTGACCGTTCTCGGAATCATGCTGTCCCACATATCGAGGCGGTAACCGTAGGGTGTGCCTTGCGGGGTGTTGAGATAACGGGCAAATGTCGGCGGAAGCGCAACCTCGATTTCTTCAATGAAAGGCTTGATTGAAATATTCAGAGCTTTTTCGCAGGTTTCAATCATATCTTCCGCAACCTTATTCTTGAATTTTTTATAATCCTGCGGACGGACATCTTTCATAACATCGCCGTAGGTCATTGTCGTCAGGAAAAGCTGAGATGTTCCCGGCGGTGTGCAGTCGGGAATAATCTCATTGAGACAGTTGATGATGCAGTAGCCGTTGCCGAAATCCTTGCAAGCCGCATGCTGATCGTCGGATTGCAGGGTCGGCGCAATGAAAACGGAATAATCGGTAATGCCAAGTTCTTCTTTGGTTCTGTTCATGCCGAGATAGACCGTGGTCAGCGTGACAGCAGTCTCACGGGAATTTGCCATGCGAAGCTGTTTTTCGGGAATCTCTTCTTTTTCAAACAGATCGCTCCATGCAGTAGTCGGCATACAGTTGCAGATGAAGTGTTTTCCGTAAACCTCTTTTTCGCCGTTGATGACAACGCCTGCCGGCTTGCCGTCTTTCATGATAACCTTGGTAACTTCGGAATTGTACCATATGTTGCCGCCGTTAAGTCGGATTACCTCATCAAGCGCAAGGCTCATTTCGTGGCTACGTAAATGCGGAATTCCCGTGCCGTTCTTGACATAGGCATTGAGCACGGTCATATAATATAAAAAGTCAAACCGTGCGCCCGGTGAACCCATGTAGCTCCAATAGGTCGAGTAAATTCCCTGAGCCTTTTTGGGCATACCGAGCGCATCCAATCCCTCGTTGAGCGTATGCGAAGTCATTCGCATGAAATCCGGCACATACTTAATAAGTTTCGGAATATTCGGGATTCCCTCGCCGTCTCCGAGATATTCAAATGCCTGATACATCTGCTCCGAAAGTTCAAACGCTTTCATTGCGCTGTCATACGAGCCGGGAACAATTTCGTCAAGCTTGCGTGAAAATGCCTCAAAGCCGACAGGCATACGGGCATCAACGGTAACCTCCACGCCGTTCTCGTTGACAAAGGTGTCAGTGTCGCCGGGCTTTGCCGGAATAACAAGCCGGAAAGTGGAATCGTGCTTATACCAGTCTGTTCGGGCATTAAGCTGATTGAAAAGAATTTCAACCGTACCGGGTTCTTCGGGAGTGCCTATACCGCAAAGCTCATGCAAAGACGGCTCAAATTCAAATCTTCCTCTGACAAAAGACGAAGCCGAACCGCCCGGTATATTGTGGCGTTCAAGCAGGAGCGTTGAAGCGCCTGCTTTTGCGCAAGTTGCCGCAGCCGCAAGACCGCCGTTTCCTGCGCCGATAATTATGACATCATATTCTTTCATTGCGCATCTCCTTTGACTGTTTAATTATTTAAAATCAAAATGTTGACATACAATTTTGCTTTATGTCTAAGTTTTTTATAGCATAAAACCAATGGAATTAATTTAAAAATCTGTTGGCAGGCTGTTTTTGACAGAAACTCAGCCGGAAATTCGTTCGCTGACAATAGTCTTCATTTTATCGGGTCGCCTTGTTGTGATATTGTCGGGCGCAAAAGAAAGCACACGGTAAATATCAAAATCGCTGTCTGCCGTCCAGATTGAAACGAGCAATCCCGCATCATGAAACGCCGACACAATTTCTTTTGTGGCATTATCCTTGCTGAAATTAATGCCTATCGCTCCGCTTTCCGATACCGTTTTGACAAGCGATTCAATATAATCTGTATCTTTGTTTTTCGACTTTTCAATATCAACATTCAGATAATAGCTGACTTTCGGGCTGTCACGCCTTACGGCATCCAGAAAATCAAGATTGACTCCGGTGTAAAAAATGCGGTCAAGAAGTCCGTATTCTTCCGCAAGCCTCTGAACTTCGGCAAGATTTGCCGTGCTTTTTATATCGACATTGGCACGGAGCGTTTCATATTCTGAAAGCTTTTTGAACGCTTCCTCAAGAGTGACTTCGCCGCCTTTGGGGTCATCATGTGAAAGAACGGGGATTTTATCCGATGAAAAATTGAGGTCAAATTCAATTATCAGGGCGCCGTTTTCAGCGCCTTTTTCAATGGATTCAAGACTGTTTTCAGGGGTATTTACACAGCCCGTGTGTGCAGTATAAGTAAAGCCTTCCGGTAAAGGCGTTTTGTCTGATTTGTATTCATTGAACCGTTGGTGTCTCATGTAAAAACAGCCTCCGACAACGGATGCCGCAACGAAAGAAACGCATATTGCGGCAGATACAATTTTTGCTTTTTTCTTCATGTCTTTCCTCCTGTGCCGATTAATAACACCCGATATATTTTATGATAACAAAAACACTTGCAATATTCAAGTCAATTGTTTGATTTATAACAACTTAATTTTATACGCTAATCATGCCGTATCGGCTTGACTGTTTACATTATCTTTGATATGATAAAATCGGCATTTTTAAATGTAAGTGAGTGAAAATAATATGATATTTGCAAATCACGCGCATGTTTTTCCGAAAGAGATTAAGCCTGAGGGCACGGTTGACTGTCTTATGCAATTTTTAGACGAATGCGGAATTGACAGGGCGGTTGCTTTTGCTCCGTTTGACGACAGGTTTCACGAGGCGGGCTTTGAGGGCAGCCCTAACGACTGGCTCGCAAAGCAGATAAAGGGCAATGACAGGCTTGTCGGCTTCGGCACGGTTGATTTTTCCAAAAACAGAAGAGACGAGGTTGACCGGATTGCTTTGCTAGGATTCAAGGGCATTAAACTGCATCCGCCTTATCAGGAATTTGTTATAGACGGTCCCGAGGCGTTCGAGGTTTACGACAGAGCGCAGGAGCTTGGGCTGTTTATCTCATTTCATTCGGGAATGCATTGGCACAGGCTCAGGGATAACCGTGTGCTCCTTTTCGATGAGGTTGCGTGGAATTTTCCGGATCTGAAATTCAGCATGGAGCATATCGGCGGCTATCATTTCTTCAAAGAGGCTCTTGCCGTCATGTGCAACAACTCTCGCAGGGGCGGCAATGTGTTTGCAGGATGGACGAGTGTCGGCAACCGCAAGGGCAAGGGCGACGAATGGGCGCTGACCGATGAGGAGCTTGAAACGGTTATTTATCAGACGGGCGAGGACCGAAGCATTTTCGGGCTTGATTTTCCTTATTCAAAGCCCGAAAATATTAAAGCCGAGATTGCAAGAATAAATCGGCTTGATTTCAGCGAGGAATGCAAAGAAAAAATTCTCGGCAAAACACTTGAAAGAGTTCTGAAATGAATTATCCGAAAATAAA
>JBJEQC010000081.1:0-4945 GCA_051881555.1 Acutalibacteraceae bacterium | reverse complement strand
GTCGGGAGTCTGTCAAGAATCGCTTCAAGAACGCCCGAATATTCAAAAGTTACGGTTTTAAGCTCGCCCGAATACATGAATTGTATTCTCTTTCTGAATTCGCCCTCATCAAATCGGTCTTTATAAGGAACAAAGAATTTTTCGCCCGTGGGTTTGAGATTCTTTATCCTGTCAATTCTGAAAATAATCGGATGATCCGTGTCACTTTCATCAGAAAATGCAATCAGATAAAAATAAAACTCTGAAAACATTATTGAAACGGGTTTAACTGTTTTGAAGCTTTCCTTGCCGTCCTGCCGATTATATGAAAAGCTGATAACTTTATGCTCAGTTATGAATTGAGATAAAAGCCAGATCGGTTCAAGCAGTTTTTTGCCGTGTCTGAGCGGAACATAATTGAAATATTCATTTCGGATTATGTTCTCGGCAATGCTTCTGTCTGACGGCGCAATCTGCATAATCAGCTTTTCAATCAGCGTTGAAAGCTCGTCTTTGACAAACGCTCTGCTTTCAAGCAGAATTTTGCAAAGCGCAAGCGCTTCTTCATTGGTCAGCCATTCACGCTCAAGCCTCACAAGACGGTAGCAGTCCCCCGACTTGTCGTATTTTATGGAAATATCCGATTCGGTATAATGCGTTTCGGCAATATAAATTCTCAAATCATCAATATCACGCTGTATCGTTTTGGGCGAGACATTAAAATCAAGCGCCAACTGCTTTTTGTTGACCGCCTCGCCCTTGTTCAGCCTTTCATATATATTGAGCAATCTGAAGCCCTTATTACCGTTGTAATTCAATGAATAATCCATTCTGTCGCCTCCCGTTAGCGATAACCGACTTTTAATTGTTCAGCGCATTAACCGTTACACCGTATATATGCGGCGCATATGAGTCTCTGCCGTTAAATTTAACTGACCCGTCATTTGATAGGATTACCGTATTCTCGCCCTCTACAAGCTCAATATTCAATGTTGCGGTTTTGACCGTATCCCAGCTATATGTATTTCTGCACCAAAGCGTTGCATTTTCGCCGTTAACGGCAACGGTTATGTATCTCTCAATCAAATCGACGTTATAGCTGTGAACACCGCCCTCGTCGTTGTTTGCATATGAAACCGTCATTCTGTAACTGCCCGAAACAGGCGCATTAATTATAAACTCGGCGCTTCCTCCAACTGATGAAATGTTATCAACATATTTATTTTCTGATAAAATTGCACCGTTGCTTAGAGTCATTTTATCGGCCGTAACTTCAAAATGAATGCCTTTATCATTGCTTTCGTTTACCGTGCAATTAACATCAGAATCGGATTTTATGTCAATATAGTTAAGGCCTTTTCTCAAGTATACCAACGGTTTTCCGTTTTCGGTATATCCTTTTGCACCGTCAATTTCAAATTCTGCACTTTTGCCGATGTCCATATCATAAAAGCCGTCATAAGGTGCAACCGCAAGAAAGGATTTAATGCCGTTTACGCTTCTGTCGGAATCGGGAATAACAGTTACCGACGTTGAAAAGTCGTGCGGTTTCAAAAGCATACTGTCAACAACAAACGTACCTTTTTTATGGGCTAATGTTATACTGTGATTTCCTTTTTCAAAATAATGCGTTTGAGTAAGCTTATCGGTATATTCACTCTTAATCGTGTTGGGAAACACAACGTCTGCTGTAACGCCGTCAAGCGTCATTTCGGCAATACTGTCAGCCCTTTCATCGGGTGTTTTTCCGTCGTTCGAGTTTCCGAAGATAAGAGATAAATCATAGTATCCGCTTTCGGGAACACTAAAGCTTAACGTTACGCCGTCACCGACATTTTCAAAGCCGCCGACCATACCGTTCTGAAGCCCCGTTGTTGCATACGCACTGTCATAGGTATATGCTTTACCCGAAAGAGCACCTTCTTCAAATTCATAGCGAACGGGTAAATCCTCGTTGACATAATGTTTATTATCACCGCAGTTTTGGCTGATTACAACACGGTAAACCGCTGTGGGGTCAACACTTTCAAATTCGATTTTGAGTTTTCCGAAAGTAGCTTTGTCGGTATATTCTTTAACGGTTACGGGAGAATTCACTATGCCGCTGATTCCCTCAAAATATACGCATTCAATCCTGATATCAACCGTTTTTCCAAGCTCTGTTTTATCAAGGTTTTTTAATACGATATCACTCGGATAATCACATCCGCCGCAAATAACGGTTATTTCATCACTGTCAGGCGATAAGGAGGCAATTCCCGTAAATCCGTCGGAATGTAATCGTTTATAGCCGTATTTTATAACATTTGCAAAGTCTGAATGAAGAACATCAATAACCTTTGATTTAAGAAGCTCTCCCTCCATATCGGCATACCAACGGAAAAGCCACCAGTTGGAATTGGGGCTGTTATTATCAGCCGAGGTATCACAAAGATTGTTTGCAAGCCGCCAATAAGCCATATTGCCGTAAGCTCCCGATTTTTCTATGCTTACAACATACTTCAGCATTTCTGCAGGCGCACCGCACTCATACATTGTTCCGTATTCCGTAACAATTATCGGCAACTGAGCGACACCGAGCTGTAACTCAATATTTCTGTAATCATCAACATGATCCTGCCAATAATAAGCCGATTTTTCACCTAATTCGTGATAAATCATAATATCGGGCAAGCAGTCATTTGCCTTGCAATACTCAAGAAAATGTCGGATTTCATAACTGTCATAGTCGCAATATCCGGGTCCGCCGATTAAGGCATCGGGGTTAACGGAACGGATAAGAGCATATGTGGTTTTCCATGCCTCATAAAAACGGAGTTTGGCATCATCGTCATACATCAGCCATGTACCGTCATCGGAGAGTGTGCCGAACCATACGGCATTATCCGTTTCATTATAAGGGCAATAAACAATTCTGTTTGAATAATCTTTTGCCGAAAGCTCTTCTACGCTTTCTTTTACCTGAGGCAAAAACCTGTTTTTAACGAACTCAACGCAGTCATAATTTCCGTCTTTTCTCATTTGCCATATTTCGTCGTGACAATAATACCAAGTATCAAAGCAATCCTGAAGATAAACGGTGATATAATCGCAATTATCAAGCGCAGGCACAACATTATCAACATCTCCGATGGGGTGCTGTAAACCGTTGATAACCTTTTGCGAAACGCTTGATATATCAATACTTTCAGTCATAGCCGAATCGGGAACACCGTTTTGTGCAACACCGTAAAGATATCCCGACGCCCTGCTTGAAACTTCTCCTTCGCTTACGGCGCAGTCAATTTCCAATGTCGGCTCAAAAAAATAAGGTATTCCTTCACATGCCAAACTAAAAGCAGTAATAACGCTCAAAAACAAACTGATTATTCTTTCCATTTTATCATCGCCTTTTTATTTTCATAAGAAAAACCCCACGGAAGCCATTACTTCCATGGGGATCCGGCTGAGAGCAAAGAATTTTAACCCTCAAACAAGTAACAGCCCTTTAAATGATTTCCACAAAAATTATAAATTTATTGATTAAAAAAGTCAATAAAATTTCTATAAAAGGGCTGATAAGGATTCTCACAAAAAATACAAAATTATGATATCTTATTTATAATCTCTTTGAACTCTTTTCTGTTCCTGAATTCTTCCGAAAACGGATATTGATTCAAAGCATAGAGTTTAATTCTTTCACGGCAGGTTTTCCCACGCTTGGGCTTTTCGAGAGTCTTGCCCTTGAAGAAAAACGAATTGCTGACCGATTCATCGGGAGCGGCGTCAAGCTTTATTGCTTCATCGGCGCATATATTCAAATATTCCAACGCCTTTTCTTCGTTTCCGTTCAGATAATTCAGCCAGCTTAAATGCCCGTAAGTATAGACCGCTCCGAGACCCTGCGCTCCGTAATAGCCGTCTGTGTAAAAAGCTTTCAAAATTGAAACGGAAGTTTCAAGCGCAGAAATTTTTTCATCGCACGAGAAAGAGTCATCGTACACGCAATAATTAATAATTGAATTATGAAGCATTATTAAAGCGGCTTCAATGGCATCCTGACAGGCTTCAATATGTTTCCCGTCGCTTGTATAAAACGGGTCTTTTCCGTTGCCCATTGGTCGGAAAATATAGCTTGAAACATATTCCTTGCAGTCGTTTGCGCTCGGCAAATCCTCTGCAATTTTTATTGCTTTAAGATCATATTCACGGCTGTTTCTGCATCTGTAATGATTAATCAGGATTCTTTTTGCCTTAATTCTGATGCTGTCATCTGTGCAGTTGCTCTGAATTTTGTTATAAATCTGCTCAACCTCGTCAGTCACATCTTCATAATTCTCAGCCTGACAATGCAAAGCTGACATATACCTGACAACTATGCTGTATTCGTTCGGAAATTCCCTGACCGCTTTTTTAATCATTTCAAAACATTTAGGCGTGTCAACAAGAATCAGCCGTTCATACTCATTGATATATGAATCGATTTCTTTTTTCTTATTTATTTCATTGATTCCGAGCAAATCGTCAACGCTGACATTAAAAAGAGACGCAATTGACGGCAGCAAAGTGATATCGGGGTAGCTTTCGCCCCGCTCCCACTTACTGACGGATTGAAAAGTTATTCCCAGATAATCCGCAAGCTTTTCCTGCGTAAGTTCATTTTTTAACCTGAGAGCCTTCAGATTCTCTCCGAAATTTATGGTCATTGTATCACCTCGAAAAATATTCAATAGCTATTGTAATTTGATTATAAACGCTCGGACGGTTTTAATCAATAACATTAAAGTTGAATGTTTTTCAAACGGTGGTTGAATTTTTCACGGTAAAAAAGAACGCAAGAATAATACCTGTGTTCTCAATTGATTTTTTCTTAATATCCTTCTTCACCAAATTAAATGATAGCGTAAATAAGCGATGTTTTTGCACTCAAAGCAAGTGTTAAATAATAATCCATGTCTTCTTTTTTGACAATATCTTCACGCTCCAC
>JBJEQC010000080.1:0-4978 GCA_051881555.1 Acutalibacteraceae bacterium | reverse complement strand
TTTGCTTGTCCTGATGCTTATAACGGGCGCAACGCTTTCGGGAGTTTTCAGCGCAATCAAAAAGCCCATAAAAAGCGTTAATGAAATGGCGAACGAGAAGCTTGAAGAAAACGCACGCCGCCGTGAACAGGAAAAGGAAGAAAAAGAAGCCCCCAAAAAAGCTTTTAATCCTCCCAAACAGCCTACTGTTTCGGTTGAAAAATTTGAAGATAACTTTATTACGGATGAATCAACATTTGAACCCGTTGATGAACCCGAAATTCCCAATATCCCCGTTATCAAATTGCCCGATTCAACCCCGACCGAGATAATTGAGAACACGATTGAGCAGGCTGTTTCCGAGAAAAAATCCAAGAGGAAAAAATCCGAGCCTCCCGTCCCTGACGGAGAGCCGATTCAAACTGATGAAGCTCCCGAATCCGATGATGAAGCCGAACAGGATTTACCATTTGAAAATGATGATTCCGCAAAGCCCGAATATGTCTTTCCTCCCGTTGAGTGCCTTGATTTTGCTGAAAAAGACAGCTCAACCGATAGCATTGCCGAGATGCAGCTCGGAGCCAAAAAGCTTATTTCAACCCTTGAAAGCTTCAAAATCAAAGCAGAGGTCACCAATATCTGCCGCGGTCCTTCCGTAACGAGATATGAGCTTGTTCCCGACGCAGGCGTCAGAATCAATAAAATCACCAATCTTTCCGATGATATCGCCCTTCGTCTTGCGGCAACGAGCGTTCGTATTGAAGCTCCTATTCCCGGAAAATCCGCAATAGGCATTGAAGTGCCCAACAGCGCAAAATCCATGGTTACAATCCGTGAAATCATTGATACTCCCGAATTCAGAGATTCTAAAAGCAAGCTTACCGTTGCACTCGGAAAAGATATAACGGGCAACATAATCTGCGCCGACCTTGCAAAAATGCCTCATCTTCTTGTTGCGGGCACAACGGGTTCGGGCAAATCGGTATGCCTTAATTCAATGATTGTCAGCATTCTTTTTAACGCTTCTCCCGACGAGGTCAAGCTTCTGATGATTGACCCGAAGATGGTTGAATTTACCGTTTATAACGGCATTGCTCACCTTGAAGTTCCGGTTGTTTCAAATCCGAGAAAAGCCGCAGGCGCTCTCGGCTGGGCTGTCGGCGAAATGGAAAAGCGTTATAAGCAGTTTTCCGAAAACGGCGTCAGAGATATAAAGGGCTTCAACAAGCTTTGCGAATTCAGAGACGATCTTCAGAAAATGCATCAGATTGTTATTTTTATTGACGAGTTGTCGGATCTTATGATGGTTTCGCCTAAAGAGGTTGAGGATTCAATTTGCCGCCTTGCTCAGATGGCAAGAGCCGCAGGCATTCATCTTGTTATTGCAACTCAGAGACCGTCTGTTGATGTTATTACGGGTATAATCAAGGCAAATATTCCGAGCAGAATTGCTCTTTCGGTTTCTTCTCAGGTGGATTCAAGAACAATTCTTGATGCAGTCGGGGCAGAAAAACTGCTCGGCAACGGCGATATGCTCTTTAATCCCGTCGGTTCTTCAAAGCCCAAGCGTGTTCAGGGCTGTTATATTTCCGATGCAGAGGTCGAGCGTGTTGTCAATCACATTAAATCACAGGCTCAGACCACCTATAATGAAGAAACAATCCATGAAATCGAAGCCAAAGCGGCGGCTGCCGAAAATGCAAAGGGTATGTCATCCGACGGAACGGAAGAGGACGATTACGATCCCATGCTTAATGATGCAATTGAGGTTGTTGTTAACGCAGGCGGTGCTTCAACAACAATGCTTCAGAAGAAGCTGAAGCTTGGCTACGCAAGAGCTTCAAGGGTTATGGATCAGCTTGAAGAAAAAGGAATTGTCGGTCCTTCCGAGGGCGCAAAGCCGAGAGCCGTTCTGATTTCAAAACAGCAATGGTATGAAATGCAGGCTCTTTCAAGCGGAGCCGCTCCGTCAATTGACGATGTTTTTGAAGATGACGAAGATTATGCAGGTGCAGACGAAGATTTTGACTGATTTATAAGAGGTGCCGAATGAACGGTTTTCTTCCCGTAACAAAAGAAGATATGGCTGAAAGAGGCTGGGAGCAGGCTGATTTTGTCTATGTAAGCGGTGACGCTTATGTGGATCACCCTGCTTTCGGTGCGGCGATTATTTCCCGTGTGCTTGAAAAAGAGGGCTTTAAGGTTGCGTTTCTTGCTCAGCCCGATTGGAGAAGCGACAGGGATTTCAAGCGTTTCGGCAGACCGAGGCTCGGCTTTCTTGTCAGCAGCGGCAACATTGATTCAATGGTTGCCCATTACACGGCGGCTAAGAAAAAAAGAAGCTCCGATTATTACAGCCCCGGCGGCAAAGCTGGTCTCAGACCCGACAGAGCGGTTATCGTTTATTGCAACAAAATCAGAGAGATTTACGGCGATATTCCCATTATTATCGGCGGTCTTGAAGCGTCTTTGCGCCGCTTTGCTCATTATGATTATTGGGACGATAAGGTTCGCCGTTCAATTCTTTTCGATTCTCAGGCGGATTTGATTTCCTATGGCATGGGTGAACGCTCGATTGCCGAAATTGCTCACAGGCTCGACAGCGGTGTGCCTGTTTCCGAAATCCGTGATATCAGAGGAACATGCTACAGCGTTGATGTCAGAGAAACGCCCTATTATGCGGCGGAATGCCCGTCATATGAGAATGTCTGCAAATCAAAAAAAGAATATGCGGTTTCATGTCGGATTCAGCAGGACGAGCAGGATTTCTTCAGAGGCAGAGCCGTTCGCCAAAGGCACGGCAACAGAATGCTTGTTCAGAATCAGCCCGCAATCCCGCTGTCTCAGCAGGAGCTTGACGCTGTTTATGATTTGCCTTATATGCGAACTTATCATCCGATGTATGAATCCATGGGCGGCGTTCCGGGAATCGAAGAAGTCCGGTTTTCAATTGCACATAACCGTGGGTGCTTCGGCGGATGCAATTTCTGCTCTCTTGCTTTTCATCAGGGCAGATACATCACCGCAAGAAGCAAGGAATCGATTGTTAAAGAAGCAAAATTGTTAACTCAGTTGCCCGATTTCAAGGGCTACATTCACGATATCGGCGGCCCGACTGCGAATTTCCGCCGCCCGTCCTGCGACGGTCAGGAGCAGAGAGGACTTTGCAAGGGCAAAAAATGCCTTGCTCCGTCTCCGTGCCCGAATCTCAAAGCTGACCACACCGAATATCTTGATATTCTGCGAACCGTGCGTGCATTGCCCGGAGTTAAAAAGGTGTTTATCCGTTCGGGTATCAGATATGACTATATGCTCTGGGATAAGGACGATTCTTTTTTCAGAGAGCTTGTCGCTCATCATGTCAGCGGTCAGCTTAAGGTTGCGCCTGAGCATTGCTCGGCGGCCGTTCTTGACAAAATGGGCAAGCCTCGTATTGAAGCATATATTGAGTTTTCAAAAAGATATTTTAAATACAGCAAAAGCGAAGGCAAGGAGCAGTATCTTGTGCCGTATCTTATGTCATCACATCCCGGCAGTACGCTGAAGGATGCGGTGGAGCTTGCGCTGTTCTTAAAGAAAATCGGCATAAGACCCGAGCAGGTTCAGGATTTTTATCCTACTCCCGGAACGGTATCAACCTGCATGTTTTATACGGGACTTGACCCCTACACTTTGAAAGATGTTTATGTTGCAAAGGATCCGCATGAAAAGGCAATGCAGAGGGCGTTGCTCCAGTATTTTAATCCGAAAAATGCAGATCTTGTTCGAGAAGCACTGAGAAAAGCGGGCAGAAATGACCTTATCGGTTTCGGCGAAAAATGCCTTATTCGACCAAAGAACCGCCCGCAGTCCGAAAGAGGAGAAAGGTCTGAAAACAGAAATGCAAAACAAAAAGGCAAAAAGAAGCGTTAACAGAAAACTTCTTTATTTTCTGTTTATTTTAATTATTGCTCTGATTTCCGCAGCCGGAACATACATTGCTTCCGATGAGCATGAGGGCGAAACAAGCGGTGTTTTGACCTTTACAGAATCGGAAGAAAGCTTTTCGGTTCACTATATTGATGTCGGTCAGGGCGACTGCATTTTAACCGTCTGCAACGGAAAAACCTTGCTTATCGATGCAGGCGAAAACGGTAACGAATCGACTGTTATAAACTATCTGAGGGCACACGGCGTTAATGCTCTTGATTATGTTATTGCAACTCATCCTCACAGCGACCATATAGGCTCGCTTGCCGAGGTCATTGATGAATTCGGAGCGTCAAATGTCATTATGCCCAGACTTCCCGAGAGCCTAACGCCGACAACTAAAACCTACACGGATTTTCTGAATGCCGTCAAGGCTTCGGGCGCAAAGGTTATTGCCGCAAAGCCGGGCAGCAGCTACACGCTCGGAACTGCGGAATTTGAAATTCTTGCTCCCATAGATTACGATATCGAAGATTTGAACAATGTTTCTGTCGTTACACGCCTTGTTTACGGCGGCAAAAGCTTTTTATTCACGGGCGACGCCGAAAAAGTGGTTGAGCTTGACCTTGTTGACAGCGGAGCGGTTATTGACAGTGATGTTCTTAAAGTCGGGCATCACGGCTCAAAAACTTCGTCCTCAAAGGATTTTCTGGATGCCGTTTCTCCCGAAATCTGTGTTATTATGTGTGGCGAGAATAATGATTACGGTCATCCGCACAAAGAAGTGCTTGACAGGCTGAAACAATATACCGACAGAATCTACAGAACCGATATCTGCGGCAGTGTTGTTATAACCTGCGTTGACGGTGAAATTGAGGTGAATTATGAAAATGAATGACAATTCGGTTTGCCTCAGCGTTGACCGCATTGAGGAAGATAAGGCGGTTTGCATATCGGATTCGGGCGAAACCGTTATTATTCCGATTTCATCTGTTTCGGGCGAAATCAGCGAGGGAAAAATACTCATTGAAAGTGAAAACGGAATATATTCCGTTGACGAAATCGAACCCGTGAGACGGAGAAGAGCTGT
>JBJEQC010000079.1:0-5033 GCA_051881555.1 Acutalibacteraceae bacterium | reverse complement strand
GCCCCAAGTGACCGATGAGGAGCTTGATTCGGTTGTTTCAATAGTCTGCGTTATGGTGCCGCCGCCCTTTGAAACCCAGATATAGGAGGAATCATCTATCTGAGCTTCCTCGCTGACAACATCGGTACCGCCCGAGAAATCTCTGAGAGCCGATTCATTGTGAGGATATGATGAAGGATCGCCTATCTCATGGGTGAGAACATTGCCTCTGATGGGTTCAAACTCGCCCGTTGACTCTGCAATTTTGTCAAATTCCGTTACCGTTATCATCGATGTTCTGGGCTTTTCGGGAATACACATAACATAATCCGACCAGCCTGCGGGAACGGTTGCACCCCAGCCGTAAGCTTCCTGCGAGCCTTTAACGCTTCTCTTATATTTTTCAAGAGCCTCTTTGTCGCCGCTGAGGGACTTGCAGGTTGCGTCATACTCATCCTTGGTGGGAACGGTAAATTCGGGGGTCCACATCTTATAAAGGTAGCGGATATAGGGAGTCATTGAAAGAATGACTCTGTCTTCGCTGCTCGGCGAAGCATACTCAACCGAAACGGTTTTTTCGGATGCATTCTCAAACTCTCCGCCGACGGAAGCGCTGACCTTAGCCTCAAAATCAACGCCGCCGAGAGAAATTCCGAAGAAGGAAGCTTCAGCCTCATATCCGGCTATAACCGAAGCCGTAACGTCGAAGCCGTGTGTTTCGGAACTGCCTGTGCCTGAAGATTTGCCGAATACGGTTTCGCCGTCTTCTTCATAGTCGTCATTATACAAAGTCAGGTCTTCAAAATAAGGAGCCGCCTGAAGGATTGCGATGACATTCGGGTCTGAGAAATATGCTTCCTTTTCAACAAATTGAAGTATCATGCCGTCATCGTCAATATCAATTGCGGTGAAGGACATGTTTCTCTTATAGCTCGTGCCGCAATCGTTATTGATCTTTATTCTTGATGAATAAAGATTGTCTTTTGCATCGGTTGCAACCTGAATAAAATCATGTCTGTAGTTATTTGCGTCTGACTGCTTTCTGCCGACAATCATGATAAGCTGTTCGCCTGCATTTTCGTCATTCAGGAAGTTGCCGGTTACAACCGATTCAATCCATATGTTTGAATGTGATTTGTAATTGCTGCCGTAAGTTTCGGTAAAGTACTGAGAATAAATACCGTTTTTGTCAGACAATTCAAGTTCGAGCTTGAAGCCGTAGTTTGCGGCAGGATGATTGTGAGAAAGCGCAACGGGAGTGTTGCTGCCGCCGTCGGTGCGGAATGAATAAATGCTGCCGCCGATTAAAATATAATCTTTGCCGCCCGTGCCGACGGGGTTAAAGCAGGCAAGGGAAATGGGAGACTGACATTGGGATTCATACATGCCCGCAGCTATATTCGGGTTGATCTTTACGGATTGGCAAACTCCGCCTGCGCCCTTAACATAGTTGCCGTTTTCATATTCAATAACACCGACATTTGCATTATATTTATATATGCTTGATGAATCGCTGTTTCTCATGTCGTTTCCGAGGTCATAGCCTGCATAGACAATTTCTTTTCTGCCGTCGCCGTCAATATCGCCGATTGCCGCAGAGCCGTAGCAGCTTATCTGAGTTTTGCCGCTGGTATCACCCGAATCAAATTCTGTATAATCCCATGCGTGCTGAAACTGTCCCTTAACCTCGCCGTAGCTGTTTTCTTTAAATGCCACTATCGAGGTTACGGGCATTGCATAATCCGTATTTTTGGTGTTTGACCATCTTGCGTGCGGGAAACCTGCCGTTATAACAAGCTCATCGGCAAAGTCATTGTTGATATCTCCCGAGGTGAGCTGAACAACAGGCCAGTTTGTGGTGACACGAACGGGAAGGCTGCCGTCATAGTTCGTGTCTCTGATATACAGCGTCCTTTTATAGTAAATGCCGCTGTTTCTGAAAGTATAGATTTCAACGGCACAGCTGTTAATGCCTGTTGTGGGAGCATAAACTGCGATTTCTTCGTTGCCGTCTCCGTCAAAATCGCCGGCTGTTATGGCAAGAAACGCATTTATCTCGTAACCGTCGGGAAGATAGTAGTCATCATCGTTAAAGCTGTCACAGATTTCATTAAGATCTTCTGTATCGATAACATTTCCGTAGCAGTCCTCAACAAGCAATTTGTATTTCAAGCCCTTTTTGCCGCTTGAGTTGGTGTATTCATTATAGCCAACGGTTGCAACATACTGACGCTTGCCGCTGCCGAAAGGATCAAACGCCGCACTCTGAGAGGCGGTGAACTGCCTTGTCGGCTGATAAGACCATTCCTGATTTTCCCATATTACTGACTGATAACTCTGATCATAGTCATAGATTCTTCTGTAATAATTGGAATCGCTGTTATGAACATTGTCATAATAGAGAAGCTCCATTCGGGAATAAATATTCATACTTCCCGGGCCGTAAGGGTTGCTTGTGGCATCGCCGGTATTAACCGGTGAGTCATTGATCTGAAGCATCTGAAGAAGTGACTGTCCTTCTTCCGCTGCCTGCGCAACGCTCAGCGACTCAACATTCTCAAAAAGATTGCTGAGCGGAACTATGCTCAAAAGCATAGCCACAACGAGCACTGCGCTGATGATTCGCTTTTTCATGGAATTTCCTCCGTTTCTTTTTAGGAATATGATCCTATGCGCATATTGTTGCGCATACTTTTTACACTATAATGTAACATTAATTACATAAAAAGTAAATAGAAATGGCGCGAATTGCAGCTCAAACGGCGTGAATTGCATGTTTACGCTTGCTGTTATAAGAATAATATTGTTAATAAGCAAAAAAGCGGCATTAGATATAACCAAACCGTTCGAAACAACGACATGCTCTCTTAAGGGTATCCATACGCTCAGTGTTCCGTGAAATTTTCATAATAGCACTTTTGCAGCAGACGATATCCGCATCGTCCCGACATAATGCATGGCGTCATTCGCCTCAGGCGAATAACTTGCGGACATCGCAACTGAAAGCAACCGTATAAAATACTCAGCTTTAACACATTTACCGAAAATTTTCCCGGCATGAAATAAGGACGAAAAAAACAAAATATTTCAAAAAATCCTGAAATTTTTTTGAAAAAGTACTTGACGAACCGTGTTTTTTATGTTATATTAATCGAGCGTTCTGCGCTGGTGTAGCTCAGTTGGTAGAGCAGCTGATTTGTAATCAGCAGGTCGGGGGTTCGAGTCCGTCCACCAGCTCCACTTTTTCAGAGCGAGCCAAAGTTAATATTCGGAAGAGTTCCCGAGCGGCCAAAGGGAGCAGACTGTAAATCTGCCGTCATCGACTTCGGTGGTTCGAATCCACCCTCTTCCACCACAATGCAGAAATCCGAACTTAATGCCAATCGGCAATGGGTTCGGATTTTTTGTGTTTATCAGAGAAATCGGGTTTTGATGTTGAAATAAAAAAAAGAGGCTGTCACGCTTCGTTTTACCGATTTGTGACAGCCTCTTTGCTTTAATTATTAAAAGCCGAATTTATATTATCAAAAACTCCTCTGAACCAAACAGTTATGATAGCCGATACTTCCTTCAACCATCTCACGAAGTTTCGGAAGGCATCCCTGAGCCATCTGAGGAACGGGCATCTGAGGTCATCGTCATCACCGGGATCGGTGGGATCGGCAGGGTCGGTGGGATCCTCCGGCGAGCCTGTAGCGGGAACGGTTACACTTGACTTATCCATGATTTCCGTTGTACCGTTTTCGTCCTCAAACCACTTGTCACAGTTGTCGCAGGATTTATAATAAACTGCCTTTGCCCTGCGGGTTTCTTCGTTTACGGTTCGCAACGGCTTCGCTCCTTTCTCCCGTAACAATAATATTAAATAAACGATTATTTATATTATATCGTCGTTGCCTTGCCGTGTCAAGGGATTTGATAATACATAAAATATCTGCTATAATAAACCCTCCACTATAACACCAAGCTTTTGGGCTATGTTATCTTTTAAAGTGGAGAGGTGATAATCTTTGGCAACATACAGAACTTCCGAGGTTGCGGCAATGGTCGGAATACATCCGAACACGGTGCGCCTGTATGAAGAATTGGAACTGATTCCGAAACCCGAAAGGCTACCGAACGGTTATCGGATATTTACGGATTTTCATGTTGAACAATGCCGATTGGTACGCATTGCGTTTCAGGTTGAGGTATTGCAGAACGGTCTGCGAAAGAAAATAACAAAAATGATTAAGGCTTCCGCTAACGGAGATTTTGACTCTGCCGTTTCAATAATTGACGAATACATCAAACAGATTGAGCACGAGCGCATCAACGCAGAGGAAGCCATTGATATTGTAAATCAGCTTTTGTCAGGCGGTGAGCAGTCACAAACGCAATGTCTGAAGCGGAAAGAAGTGTCTGAAGCGCTTGGTATTTCCACGGATACGCTCCGAAATTGGGAAATGAACGGCTTACTTACCGTAAAAAGAAAAGAGAACGGGTACCGTGTATATACTGAAAGCGATATCAGGAGGTTAAAAGTCATTCGCTCTTTGCGATGTGCAAATTATTCATTGGAAGCTGTTTTGCGGCTGTTACGGCAATTGTCCGAAAATCCCGAGGCGGATATCCGCTCAACGCTGAACACGCCGGAACAATCCGAGGATATTATTTCCGTTTGCGACAGGCTGATTGTTTCTTTATCCGATGCGGAGAAAAACGCTTACAAAATACGGGCAATGCTTCAAAATATGAAAAAACGGTTTTTATAACCCTACACTTTGCCACCAATGTTTTCGTTGGTGGTATTTTTATATGCGAAATCAAAAAGGAGGCATTGCCATGCAAACAGCAATAAAAACCGAGCGGTTGTCAAAGACTTACGGCAATCGGCGTGCGATTGACAATATCAGCCTGTCCGTAAAATGCGGTACTGTTTTCGGGCTGCTCGGAGCAAACGGTGCAGGAAAAAGCACTACCATTGAATGTATTTTAGGAACAAAAACCGCAGACAGCGGCACGGTAACCGTTTTAGGAAGTAACCCCAAAAAGGACAGGAAAAATCTTTTCCA
>JBJEQC010000078.1:2060-5071 GCA_051881555.1 Acutalibacteraceae bacterium | reverse complement strand
TATATTCTCAAGCCGTACAGTCTCGATGACATCAGGCGCACGCTGGACAGATTTCTGCCTGAATATCAGTGCGACAGCTATCAGATAAAGCAAAAATCGAGGATTGTATATATTCCGCTCAACGAAATTATGTTTGTTGAAAGCGACAACACAAAATGTATTCTGCACCGAACGGAAAACCGTGAGTATGTCATTTATAAAAAGCTCACGCAAATTGAAGATGAACTGAACGACCCCCGTTTTCTGCGCTGTCATCAGAGCTATCTTGTAAACATGAATTATGTCAGGGAAGCAGATGATGTATTCATTCTTCAGAACGGAGATGAGGTGCTTATCCGCCAAAAAAGCAAAAAGGATATTCAAAAACAATTCTTGAGATACAAAGAAAATCAAAACATTTCTTCAAATAACAATAAGCCCTGAGTCTGGTGTGATAAAAAATGAAGGGAGCAAAAGCCCGAAAACGCAGCAGAGCATCAATCACAGTCGGCATATTATTTATAGCCATACTGTTTGCCTCTTGCGCATCAATAGCCTACTCTATTTTTCAGTCGGTCAGTGAAGAGCTTTATGCCGAACGCCGCCAAAGTCTGAACGAGGTCTCCGAGCAGGTTGCCAAAACGGTCAACACGACCTGCAATTACTCGTGGGATGTGGCGGACGCCGCATTCTCTCACATTCTTTCATCGGAGATTGAAAGCTCGGATAGCCTCCCCGCTCTGCTTTCAGAGGCGGAAAGCGGAGTATATAACCATAAATATTATTTGATGCTGTTGGATTCCCGAACAAACTATTATCTCTCCAACGGCCATGTCGGTTTATTCAAAAATATTGAATTGCTGAAGAATTCTGCTGATGAGCGGCAGGTTGTCATAACATCCGTCACCTTTGACAATGACAGAGAATATATGATTTTTCTGCGCCGTCTCAAAACCCCTCTGATTCTGAAAGACGGAACGGAGATAACGCATTCAGCAATGATTCTGCCGCCCGAGGTTTACGCTTCGGCTTTTTCCTGCTCAGGGTATGACGGCTATGCCGATTTCTTTATCATTCGCACCGACGGGCGCAATATATACAGGCGCAACAATACCGGAGACTTCAAAACAGCCGCCAATATTCTGAGGATTCTTGAAAATGTCACATTTCTTCACGGAGAAACCTTTGAGCAGTTAAAAGAAAGTCTTGCTTACACCACGGGAGAAAGCCTTGAATTTGAATATGAAAACAAGGATTATTATGTTTCAATGGCGCCTATCGGAACGCCCGATTGGATTGTTCTGCTGATAGTTCCGACCGAGCAAATGCAAAGCGGAGCCGAAAGCCTGCTGAGCTCAACAATGCAGCGGATAATTGTGATGTCGGTTATCGGCGTGCTGATTGCGGCAATAATCATCTTTTGCTTTGTTTCAGCCGTCAACATGCGTATCAGAGCCGCTCAGCAGAATCAACTGAACGCTGCGCTGAAAAAGGCGGCCGATGAAGCGAACAGTGCAAATCTGGCGAAAAGCGAGTTTCTGTCACATATGTCGCACGATCTGCGAACTCCTCTCAACGGAATACTCGGCATGATTGAAATGGCTGAGGAAAGTCCCGACCTTACCGATGAGCTTCGGAATTGCCTTGCAGACATCCATTCTGCCTCAAATCATTTAAATGCCCTGATAAACGATGTTCTGGATATGAGCCGGCTTGAAAGCGGTCGGGCGGAGCCTGCCGAAAAAACATTTGACCTCAGAACGGTCACGGACGCATGCTGTTCAATCATTAACAGCTCCGCAAAGCAGAAAAATATCAGCTTCACATATAAGTGCGTTGATTTACAGCACCCTTATCTTATCGGGTGCGACCTCTATCTGCGCAAGGTGCTGATTAATATTCTCGGCAATGCCGTTAAATTCACAAATGAGGGCGGAAGCGTTTCATTTGAGACGGAGGAAATTTCATCCGAAGGTGAAACCGCAGTCTTTCGGTTTGTTATCGAAGACACGGGCATCGGCATGAGCGAGGAATGTATTGAACATATCTTTGAACCGTTCTGGCAGGAAAACAGGCAATACCGCACGGGCAACGAAGGCACGGGGCTCGGAATGTCAATAGCCAAAAAGCTTATTGATAAAATGGGCGGTACGCTCGATATTTACAGCAAGATCAACGAAGGAAGCCGCTTCACCATCCAACTGCCGTTCTCGGTCAGCCGAAACGCTTTTGCCGTTCATACCGATCCCGAAAAGCAGTTGCCCCCATCTTCTCTGAAAGGTATGAAGATTCTGCTCTGCGAGGATAATCTTCTTAACAGGGACATTGCAGAGCACGTTTTAAAGAAAGCGGAAGCTGAGGTTATTGTTGCCTGCAACGGCGAGGAAGCGCTGAAAATCTTTGAAAGCTCCGATATCGGCGGCATTGATATTATTCTTATGGATGTTATGATGCCTGTTATGGACGGTCTTGAGGCAACCGAAAAAATCCGTTCTCTCAGCCGCCCCGACGCCGCCGGCGTGCCCATAATTGCCATGACGGCAAACGCATTTGAGGAAGATGTTCAGAAAACCGCAGCCGCAGGAATGAACGAGCATCTTTCAAAGCCGATTAACGGGAAGCAGTTGGTTTCAACTCTTGTTAAATATAAAAAAGGTTTTGAATAATGCAATCGATACGGTTTTCGAAAAAAATTAGAAATAAGGTTGTGTTTTTCAGGTGAAAAGAACAAAGCTCACCGCATTTCTTTTGGCAATTATAATTGTCTGCCTGTCGTTTTCCTCCTGCTCGGGCCGCACCGAAACGGAGCATGAACCGCTGACAATAATAACCGCCCGCAAGGATTACACACAGTTTGAAAAAGCCTTCAAGGAGGCTTATCCCGAAGTTAATCTCCGCTTTATCAGCTACAGCGGTCACAATGCCACAAGCTATCTCCATAAAATTCTTGAAGCCGGTCAGGCTCCGGATATATACACGGCCAATATTCTGCCCGATAAAGAGCTTCAGGAAAAATATCTGATAGATCTTTC
>JBJEQC010000078.1:0-1960 GCA_051881555.1 Acutalibacteraceae bacterium | reverse complement strand
GTAACCGCAGACGAAGCATGGAAAGACACAGTCGAATACATGCAAAAGTGGATTGACCTCGGAATGATCAACGGAAAATGGTTTGAAAAAACCGCAGATGAAGCAAAATCCGATTTTATGAAAGGGAACACCGCATTCTTTATTTACGGAGGAACATTCCGTTTTTCGCAAAACAGAGACGGAAGCGGAGACCGTTACGGCTTAATGCCATGGCTGAGCGAGGACGGCTCCAACAACCGCTATATCACCAAAACCGCATGCTATTACGGCCTTAATGCTGACTTGGAAAAGCCTGAAAACAAGCAGAAATTGCAGGATGCTCTTAAATTCATGGAGTTTATCTCCACCGAGGAGGGGCAGAGACTGCTCCCCGGAGATAAAAACCAATTACTTCCGCTTGCAGAGGGAGACAACGATGCCGCCGAAGAATACAAAGAGATTATCAAAATGCTTGATGCAGGGTTCAGCGCTCCGCTTGTGTATTCGGGCTGGGAGGATCTGATTGTCCCCGTCGGGAGCGAGTGTCTGAAATGGTATGCAGGCAAATCAACGGGAGAAAACGTCATTGCCGTAATGAACAGTGCTCTTCGAGATTCAATTGAAAACGGAACCGATTCATGCGCAATTATATCGGAAGATCTGACATTGGAAGAAACAGCCCGGCTTGTGGGCAAAGCATTCGCCAAAGCCGCAGGCGCTGATTGTTCGCTTATCTCTCTCGGAGCCTACCATGACGGAAAGGAAAACGAATACGGCGTTAACGGGTGCTTCTGGAAAGGGCCTGTCAACGATGAGATAATCAGCACGGTTAATCCTCTCGGCTGGGTTGACACCGTAAAAACCTTTGTTCTGACGGGGCAAGAGATCAAACAGCTTTCGGAGACGGGCTTCGATTTATTCGGCGACGGAAATCCGTTTCCGTATGTTTTGACGGTTATCGGCAATGAAAAGCTTGATGACGCCCAGAAATATACCGTCGTTATCTGCGGATACACGGATGATATCAAGGACAAAGGAAATATGCAGGACACCGGAATCATCGGAATGGACGCCCTGAGAAGTTATCTGACCGAGCTCGGCTCGGTTTCAAAATCAAATATTTAAACCAAAAGCACAAGCCACACCGACGGCTTGTGCTTTAGTTTGAGACCCCTATGAAATTACACTGCTCTCAAACGCAACCCGTTTCAGGGATATCATGCAAGCAGTTTGAGACCCCTATGAAATTACACTGCTCTCAAACCATAGCTTGAACGAGTTGAAATGCTAAGTTGTTTGAGACCCCTATGAAATTACACTGCTCTCAAACTAAAGGGCGGTGAAAGGAATGGGCTGTAAGTTTGAGACCCCTATGAAATTACACTGCTCTCAAACAAAACATCATCAAGGATGAGTTTGGAGAAGTTTGAGACCCCTATGAAATTACACTGCTCTCAAACACTATGACAGTTAAAGTGATTTGCAATCTGGTTTGAGACCCCTATGAAATTACACTGCTCTCAAACCAAATGTTCAGGCGAATTTGACCGAAAAATGTTTGAGACCCCTATGAAATTACACTGCTCTCAAACATAAGTTGAATAAGGCAAGGCCAAAATATCGTTTGAGACCCCTATGAAATTACACTGCTCTCAAACAAGGAACAGTCGAGGAAAAAATTCACGCGGTTTGAGACCCCTATGAAATTACACTGCTCTCAAACATCAGCTACCCCCGTAAATGTGCCCGTAAGTTTGAGACCCCTATGAAATTACACTGCTCTCAAACTAAATTGGGTCATTCCTGTTAGCTTTTTTAGTTTGAGACCCCTATGAAATTACACTGCTCTCAAACTCACATATTTTTGCAAAAGTCAACACAAAAGTTTGAGACCCCTATGAAATTACACTGCTCTCAAACGCACCAACCGTTCAGATGCCTATTTGCAACGTTTGAGACCCCTATGAAATTACACTGCTCT
>JBJEQC010000077.1:0-5076 GCA_051881555.1 Acutalibacteraceae bacterium | reverse complement strand
ACGATGTTTAGGGGTGTTAACGGATTTGGAAAAGTCACATTAATTCCGATTGAACAAATTGCAAGCACAAGCATTGCTTCAGGAAACTCGTCAATTACAATTAATCAGATGGGAAAAAAACACAAATTTTATTGGCTGATAAATAACACTTTGCTTTGTGAGACTATTAACAATATTAAAGCCGGAAAATTCGAAAGCGAAAAGCCGGAACAGCCAAGCAATAGTGTTTATGAAACCAATCCTGTCGGCGATGACAATAATAAAACAATAGCTGAATCAGCAGAAGAGGTTAAACAACTCAAAGCCTTGCTGGACGATGGCGTTATTACCGAAGAGGAATTTAATTCAAAGAAAAAACAAATTTTAAATTTATAAGGAGCGTTTTATATGGAAATGTTCATAGGCGTATTATTGGCAATTCCCTTGGGTTTGATACCGGCTTTCATAGCCAAGAAAAAGGGACACAGTTTCGGCCTTTGGTGGCTTTATGGTTGGGCTCTTTTTATTGTTGCTATAATCCATGTTATGTTTATTGAAGACAGAACTGTAACTCAAAGTCCTAATTATTATTCCAATAATTCGGTTTCTCCCGCACAGTATGCACCAACTCCCGTTCCGGCTTCAACAAATAAAGTTGAAGTAAATCAAGCTCCAAAAAATTCAATCGGAAATGTATCCGAAGAACTGCGTGCATTAAAAGATCTTTTGGATAAGGAAATTATATCTCAAGATGATTTTGAAGCAAAGAAAAAGCAGATTTTAGGTTTATAACCCATTTGACCTCACCTTGCGTGAGGTCAAATTTTTGCTTTATCCCGAACATCATCACACAAAGCACAACTTAAAAATTCAACAAAAACTCAACCGTTCATCTCTGCATAGATTGATATCGGGGGTGATCTTCCATGAATCCCTGCGAACTGACAGCGGCGATTACTGCCGTTGCAAATTCCATTTCATGCAGGCTGAGCAACGATGAGCTGACTCTGCTTTCTTCCGTTTTCATGCAGCTCGGCGATACTCTTGCGACTATCGCGGCGCAGAGGGCTATATGTGAAAAAATTAACAGCAAAGAATAGCGGGAATTTTTCTGCCGCCGTGGGGAATACTGATTTAAAGCGGAGGTGCAGAATGGAAATATTGAAAGTCGTTTTAACATCGTTATTATCTGCGGCGGCGTTGTTTATTATCGCCAAATGTATCGGGCACAAGCAGATGGCACAGCTCGATTTTTTTGACTATATTACAGGCATAACAATCGGCTCGATAGCGGCAGAGCTTGCCACGGAGCTGGAAGAACCCTTAAAGCCACTTGTTGCAATGATCATTTACGGCGCCATAACCGTTATTCTGTCGGTTGCAACAAACAAAATGCCGAGAATACGAAAATTCGTTAACGGTACTCCGACAATAATAATGAACAACGGCAAGCTCTACCGCAAAAACATGAAAAAAGCCAAGCTGGATCTGAGCGAATTCATGGTGCTGTGCAGGCAGGAGGGCTATTTCAATCTGTGCGACATTCAAACTGCGATTTTTGAATATAACGGGCGGCTCACCATTCTGCCCGTGAGCACAAAACGCCCCCTGAACCCCGAAGACATGAAGCTGACCCCTCAGCCCGAGCATATCTCAACCGAAGTGATTATGGACGGCAGAATCCTTGACGAAAACCTGAAGCGAATGAAGCTCGACAAGGCGTGGCTTAACAAAAGGCTTAATGAACAGGGCTTCAAAAGCGCAAAGGAAGTATTTCTCGGGCTATGCGACGAAAAACAACAGCTTTTTCTTTATAAATCCGAATAAAAAGCACGGCATGCAGCGGTTCAATTCCGTTACATGCCGTGTTTAATTATTATTTCGTATTTTCAATCAGAAAACCGTGTAAAGGATTGCACCCGCAACTCCCGACCCCAGCATTACATAAATGGGATTAATTTTCCATTTTCTTATTATGAAAAATCCGATTGCAAAAATAATCAGAGCAATGATGTCGGGCGAGGTGATGTTTTCGGGGAGCGCTCTCTGACCGTAAATCGCCATAATAAACAGCGATACTCCCGCCGACGCAATCATGGCAACAACCGCAGGGCGAAGCCCCGCAAGAATACCCTTCACCGTGCTGAGACCCCGAAACCGATAATAAATAAACGCCAGAGTCAGAACGATAATGCAGGAGGGAAAAACACAGCCGAGCGTTGCAACTATCGCTCCCGGCAATCCCGCAACCTGAATGCCGACAAAGGTTGCGGAGTTAACGGCAATCGGTCCGGGCGTCATTTCGGCAATCGTTATAATATCGGCAAACTGCGTCATGGTCAGCCAATGATTAATGTCAACAACCTGATTCTGAATCAGCGGCATTGCGGCATAGCCTCCGCCGATGCTGAATAATCCGATTTGGAAAAAGCTCCAAAATAATTTAAGATATATCATGCCCCGTCACGCTTCTTCCTTATTTTTTCGCGGTAAATCACATCAGCCGCTCCGATGATTCCGCAGACGAGAATGATAATAATGATATTAACGGAGAAAAAGCGAACAGCCGCAAAAGCTCCCGCCATAACCAGCACGGGCAAAATACGCTTCTGCTTGAAAATGCCTTTCGCCATGTTGATAACAACATCAAGGATAACGGCGGCAACTCCGCAAAGCATTCCCGCCATTGCCGCATTCACGATGGCGTTATCCCGAAACGCCTTATAGAAAAACGAGATAACCGAAATGATAATCAGAGGCGGCAGAACCGTTCCGAGAACCGTCAGCATTGCGCCGGGAATCCCCGCAACACGGTATCCCACCAGAATCGAAGCGTTAACCGCAATCGCCCCGGGAGATGACTGCGCAATGGCGGTCAAATCCATCATTTCCTGCTCGTCAATCCAGCCAAGCTCCTCCACAAACTTCCTGCGCAAAAGCGGGATTATGACAAATCCGCCGCCAAATGTGCAGGCGCTTATCTTAAATGTTGAAAGAAAAAGCTTCAGATATTTCTTTGATTTGCTTTGTTCCACTGAATCACAACCTTTTGATTATTCCTGCCTGATAAGCTTCACCGCGCATTCTATATGCCCGGTTCTCGGGAACATATCGACGGGGGTGGCTTTTGCGGGAGTATAGCCGAGGGAATTGAGGGCGGCGCAGTCTCGGGCGAGGGTTGCGGGGTCGCAGGAGACATAGACGATTCTGTCGGGCGACATTTCAGCCGCAGTTTTCAGCATTTCGGGGCTACAGCCCTTTCTCGGCGGGTCGAGAATAACAACATCGGGTCGGATTCCGTCGTTTTTCAACGTTTCAGCCGCTTTTGCCGCATCGGAGCAAATAAACCGTGCGTTTCGGATTCCGTTGATTTCGGCATTGATTTTTGCGTCCTCAATCGCCTGCGGCACTATCTCAACGCCGATGATTTCCTTTGCGTTTTTCGCCATTGACAGCCCAATAGTGCCCGCTCCGCAATATAAATCAAGCACGGTCTCCTTGCCCGTCAGCTCCGCATATTCAGCCGCCTTGCCGTAGAGCCGTTCCGCCTGATTGCGGTTGACCTGATAGAACGAAAGCGGCGATATGCGAAATCTGAGTCCGCAAAGAATGTCGGTTATATAATCGCTCCCCCAAAGAGTGCGGCAATTTTTACCGAGGATAACATTTGTTTTCTCCGTATTGGAATTAACGATAATGCTCCTGATTGCGCTCTCTTTTTCGGTCAGAGCGGCGGCAAGCTCCTGCTCGGCGGGCAGAGATTTTCCGTTGATAACGGCGCAAACCATTATTTCTCCGCTCTTTGTTCCCTTGCGGATATAAATATGGCGGAGCAATCCCTTGTGAGCCGTTTCGTCATAAATCGAAACATTGTATTTTTCAATATAATCGGCAAAAACGCCGAGAATACCTGCAAATTCTTCGGGCTGTAAAAGGCAGTCGGGGCAATGGACAACTCTATGACTGTGAGGAGAATAAAAACCGATTCTTATTTCTCCGTTTTCCCTTGCAACGGGATATTGAGCCTTATTGCGGTATCGGCAGTCGCTTTCCGCTCCGATTATCGGCTCAAATTCGGGCGTAACGCCGCCGATTCTTTTGAAGCATTCGGCAACATGCGCCGCCTTTATCTGCTTTTCGGCGTCATATTTCATATGAGAAAAAACACATCCGCCGCATCTGAGATAAACGGGACATTGCGGAGCGATTCTGTCGGGCGAGGGTTCAAGAACGCTCTCGACCTTTGCGAACGCATAGTTCTTTTTCACTTTCAGAATATGCGCCGTTATCCCGTCGCCTATCGCCGTGGCAGGCACAAAAATTGCCATGCCGTCATGCCTGCCGATTCCGCTTCCGTCAGCAGAGCAGGCGTCGATTTTCAAATTAATTCTGTCATTTTTCTTGATTTCCACCGAAACAGTCCCCCGAATGAATTATTGTCTTTTATTATAGCATAAAACTGCTCATTGAGCAAATATTATTAGGGTCTTGGAATAATTTTCTTGATTTTCAGGAAGAAATTTGGTAGTATATATTAAATTGAAAGATTTTGGAGGGAAAAGATGAAAAAATATGCAGTCAGAGCGGCGGCAATCATGCTCGCCGTGATTATCGCATCTTCATCGGTCTTTGCGGCAAGTGCGGCGGCGCTTGAGGAGCTTACGGGCGTTAAATCGCCGATCATCAGCGCAATTGAAAGCTTTTTTTCAAAGACAGACGGGCAGGAGGTTCCGAACGGACAAAGCGGTGAAGCCGAGGGTTCGGCTTATGCTCTTGTTGTTTCAAGCGAGAGCATGACCGTAACGGTCGGCAAAACCGTAAAAATGACCGCAAGCGTTTCGGGAGTTGATGCACAGCCTGCAATTAATTGGAAATCCTCGGACACAAGCGTTGCGACAGTCAGCGCAGACGGCGTTGTTAAGGGAATCAAGGCGGGCAAATCCACCATCACCGCAACTGCCGTTGTGAACGGCAAAACGCTCACGGGCGAATTTGTGATTAATGTCATAACGAGAAGCAATTTTATTAAGGACTATCTCTCAAAGCATCAGGTTCTCAGCTATCAATACAGCTATATTGACGACTATTATTACACCA
>JBJEQC010000076.1:0-5135 GCA_051881555.1 Acutalibacteraceae bacterium | reverse complement strand
TGCAATGTATCAGCAGGTTTGTAAATTGCGTTCTGTGGTTTGAAATACATGTTTAATATATCATACAGGCGATTGATTTTCAATGCTTTTGTGCATCGTCTGTTTCCGGCACGCCGAAAGCGAAATTTTAATTTAATTAATACCGTTTCCGACGGTATTAATTAATGCAATCAATAAAAAGAGAGCAGTTCTCAATATCTCGCTGATTTACGGGAAATCCGCAAGGCGTACGACCGAAGCGTTAAAGAGAACTACCCGATATCAGTATATCAAAAACGGTTTAAAGTGTCAAGAAATTTGAGCGTGAAAGATAATTTACTTGCATTATCGGTGTTATTCAACAGTGCCATTGACAACTTGATTTATTGATTGACCAACTTCTCAATGAATCTGCTTCCGTCGGCAGGGAATGAAGCATATAACGGATAATATTATCTGCAACGGTATACCGTACATAGGGATTACGGACTTTTTTTGACGATACATTTTCGTGAAAAATGTGAATTGTTGCAAAAGAAGGGAGTTTGTGATAGAATTATGTTAATATATTGACATAGTGATATTGCGTGATTAAAAATGCGATGATGGGTATTACTATTAATAAGAGGGTTTTGTTATGCTTAAGAACGGGCTTTATGAGCAGATAATCAACAAGGCGCTTGATTCGGAGCTTTCGGCAACGGACAAGCTTTCAAAGGTTGCGCCCATCGACACGGCGGAGGCGTCGAAGGTTCTTGCAAAATACATATCCGAAATAATCGAAAAAGGGCTTAACAATGTGCGTGATAACGGCGGCGACATTTCAGCACAGGTTGAGCTTGCAAACAAAATCGTTGCAACAATAATTGAAGAAACCGAGGAAGCTGATTTCGACGAACTCTCTGTGGCAGAGCGTGCGGAACAGCTTCTTGCGCTTTTTGATAAGCAAAACAGCATCCTCGCTCTCGATGAAAAGGCAGAAATTATCCGACCTGAAACCTCCATTGCGCAGAGCAGTCTGTTCACCGGCGCAATCCACGAGCCTCAGATGTTTACAGAGCTTAAAAAAGAGATTGTGTCAAGCGACAGAATCGATATGCTCGTTTCGTTCATCAAATGGAGCGGTCTGCGTCTCTTGATGGATGAGCTGACTGCATTTACTCAGAACGGCGGCGAATTGAGAATTATAACCACATCCTATATGGGCGCAACCGATGTCAAAGCGATTGAGGAATTGCGTAAGCTTCCCAATACTAAAATCAAAGTCAGCTATGACACCAAGCGCACTCGCCTTCATGCGAAAACCTATGTTTTTTATCGTGATACCGGCTTTACAACTGCGTATGTCGGTTCTTCAAATCTTTCCAACGCCGCAATTTCAAGCGGCCTTGAATGGAACGTTAAGGTAACGAAAAAGGATTTGCCCGAAACGATTGATAAAATCGCCGCAACCTTTGAAAGCTATTGGAATTCAAATGAGTTTGAATACTATAACGAGGAGCAAAAGGAGCGACTTGCACGAGCTTTGAAGGCGGAAAAATATTTTGACTCCAATAATTCCGAGATTTACACAATGGACATCGCTCCGTATTCTTATCAGCAGGAGATTCTTGATAAGCTTGATGCGGAAAGAAAGGTTCGCGGATATTATCGCAACCTTGTTGTTGCCGCAACGGGAACGGGAAAAACGGTTATTTCTGCTCTTGATTACAAGCGATTCCGCAAGCAGAATCCTGCCCGACCCTGCCGACTGCTCTTTGTTGCGCACCGTGAGGAAATACTGAAGCAGAGCCTTTATACATTCCGTGCGGTTTTGAAGGATGCGAACTTCGGCGAGATGTTTGTCGGCTCCTACAAGCCCGAAAACATTGATAATCTTTTCATCTCGATTCAGACCTTCAATTCTCAGGAATTCACCGAAAAAACCACTCCTGATTTTTATGACTATATCATTGTTGACGAATTTCACCATGCGGCGGCTCCGACCTATCAGAAGCTGTTGAAATACTATAATCCTTCTGTTCTGTTGGGTCTGACAGCGACGCCCGAAAGAATGGACGGCAAAAGCATTCTGCCGTATTTCAATAATCGAATTGCCGCAGAAATCCGTCTTCCGGAGGCGATAGACAGAAAGCTTCTGTGCCCGTTTCAGTATTTCGGCGTTACCGATAACGTTGACCTTAACGAGCTCAAGTGGTCCGCAGGTAGCTACGATAAAACCGAGCTTTCAAATATTTATACCCTCAGCGGTTTCGTTGCAAATCGCCGTGCTGATTTGGTTATCGGTTCACTTCTCAAATATGTGACGGATATTGATGATGTTAAGGGCCTCGGCTTCTGCGTTACGGTTGAACATGCAGAATTTATGTGCAATTACTTTAATGAGCACGGTATTCCGTCGATGTTCCTGACGGGTAAATCTCCCGACGAAGAAAGAAAATCCGCAAAGAATATGCTTGTTTCCGGTCAGGTCAGGTTTATTTTTGTTGTTGATATCTATAACGAAGGTGTCGATATCCCCGAAGTCAACACCGTTCTTTTCCTGCGTCCGACAGAATCGTTGACAGTTTTTCTGCAACAGCTTGGCCGTGGCCTGCGTCTGAGCGAAGGTAAGGAATGCTTGACGGTTCTTGATTTTATTGGTCAGGCAAATAAAAAATATAACTTTGAGGATAAGTTTGCCGCACTGCTTTCCAACACAACAAGAAGTGTCACAAGAGAAATCAAGGACGGATTTATTTCCGTTCCGAAGGGCTGTTATATTCAGCTTGAAAAGAAAGCGGCGAAATATATTCTTGAAAATATCCGCGCTTCTTACGGCAACACCGCAGGCTTGGTTTCCCGCATTGCAACGTTTGAGGAGGACACCGGCAAGGAGCTTTCGCTTGCAAGCTTCCTTGAGCATTATCATCTCGAAGCCGGAGCGATTTATAAATATTCTTCATTCTCAAGGCTTTGCGCACGGGCGGATGTGATTGAGGATTTCAATGAACCTGCTGAAGAAGCATTAACAAAAGCGCTGGCAAAGTGCGCTTCAATTGATTCAAGAAGATGGATAAATTTCCTGCTTGATTTTCTTGGAAATATTGATAATGCAGATTTCGATTCGTTCACCGATATTGAAAAAAGAATGCTTCAGATGTTCTATATAACTGTTTGGGGCAAGTCGATTGAAAGCTTCGATGACGAAGAATTTCTGAGCAATATTTACTCGCTTTCAGACAGCCCCGTTATGCTTGGAGAACTGATGGAGCTTCTGAAATACAATCACGATAACATTGACTTTATCGATGAGGCGGTAGATCTCGGATTTGAGTCTCCGCTTGATTTGCATTGCACATATTCCCGTGACCAGCTTCTTGTTGCAATGGATTTTATGAAGCCGTCAACCATGCGTGAGGGCACAAAATATCTCTCCGATAAAAAGCTCGATGTTCATCTTGTTACTCTGAATAAATCCGAAAAGGATTATTCGCCCACAACGATGTATAACGATTATTCGATTAACGAAACGCTGTTTCATTGGCAGAGTCAGAGCACAACAGGCGAAGCCTCACCGACCGGCCTGAGATATGCAAATCATAAAAACTATGGCGTAAGAGAATTGCTTTTTGTCCGTGAATTCAAGACCGATGCGTTCGGAAATGCCGCGCCGTATACCTTCCTCGGAACGGCAGATTATGTCCGACACAGCGGCTCAAAACCAATGAATGTTGTGTGGAAGCTCGACAAAGCAATTCCCGCAAAGTATCTGAAAAAGACAAACAAATTGGTTGTCGGATAACAATAAAAGTCCGGAAAATTTTTCTGAATTATGCAGAGGAATTTCCGGGCTTTTTTATTTTGAGCAGGGGGATTTAATATTAAAAAGCCGTGAACGGTGAAATTGTGACTGCGAAAAATGAAGGTGACGATAAAATTTTGCTGAAAAGGTTTTACAAAATTTTTGTGTGTTCGGATGATTTATTTGAACGTTTCCTATGCATAACAGTTTTAGGGGATTTTCCGACTATACTTTTCTTGACATTTTCAAAAATCGGTTCATGTTTTTTGGAATTTTAAAAACTTGTTTTGTTCATATGAAAATGAAATCACAAAAAGCACGAGAATCAAACTTTATTTTGTCCAAATTTTAGCTTTGTTTTCTATACTTGCTCCTTGTCGGATTCTTCTTCAAAATCAAATTCCCTGTCATCCAAACGGCTTCCGCAATTGCGATCTGCGTTGCTGTAAGCAGACACAGCTTCGTTCATAATGGCAAGCATAATGTCTTTCTTTTTGTCATTATCCTCGCCGAGAAGACCCTGCTTCAAGGCAGAAAAAACCTTGTTGAGATTCTGCAATCTCTTCATATCTACGGGCGTCAAGCCGTCTTTTTTCAGGTAATTTGAAAATTCAGCCTGCAGTTCACTCAACTCTTTTTCTTTCTGCCTGAGTTCTTTTTCAAGTTCCTGATTTCTTATAACAAGAGGTTTTACCGACTTGTACGCCTCTTCTTTGCTCTTTTCGGCATCTTGTGCAGCCCGCTTAAAACTCTCAACTTCCTTCGCAGACTGTACAAATATTTCAGTTTGTTTTCTATAGTTCCGAAGCCGTTCTTCCTTGTAATGTTCATTGGCTCTTGCGTAATAAGATTCAAGCGATTCGTCCCTCATGGGAGAAGGCAAGTTTTCACTTGCAACCTTCTCTGTTGCTACGCGGAGCTTCTGCATTGTTTGATACGATACCGGAGAACTCTCCATTCCTCTTTCGAGTCCGGCGTCCTTTACGGCCTCTGCATACGAAGACTGCATGTTGGCGCATTTTGCTTTTCCGTTGATATATTCGGAAGCATACAACCTCCCGTCAACAATCGGAATAACGGCGGCATGAATGTGCGGAGAACTCTCGTCACCGTGGTAAACTGCCGATACAACATTGTCTTTGCCGAAGTAATTTTGGACCCATTCAACGCTCTTTTTCTTCCATTCTTCTTTGTCGATTTCTCCTTCGTCCCCGGAATAGGTCATCATTATTTTAAGCATTTTAACGTTATCGTGTCGTGCCGTAATCCCGTGTTCTTTCATTTTCTCTTGAAATGCTTCTTCATAATTCTGACTGTCAAGCCGTATAAGCTCCTCGTTAAGATACGCCTTTGACGGGTCCGCATTGTCGGG
>JBJEQC010000075.1:0-5319 GCA_051881555.1 Acutalibacteraceae bacterium | reverse complement strand
GAGGATTGATAAGCTGACGGTTAAATTATTGTATACTTAAACACACAAATTCCGACTTGTTTGAATATTAAATTAATACTTAAAATCCGAATAAACAACCTTTGTTTCAAGATCCGAGGTTGCTTCGCTGACCTTGACGAAGGTATATTTGATGTCTTTGAGGACGGCGCTCATTTTGATATTGTGAGTCACAGAGGCAAAACGGTTGTTTTCAACGCCGATTTTGGCATTTATGGTAACGCTTGTTGTGTTAATTGTTATAGAGCCGACGCTTGCGCCCGCCTCGGCAAGACCCGAATTGATTTCGTTGATATCCTTATAATCGTTTGTGAATCTGCCGAGAGCACTGTTACCCTTTAAAGGATTTGTTTCGTTTTTAACCGTGATGCTGACGATATAATACTTTTTATCCTCTGAAAGCTTGCAGGTGGCGGCAGTGACATCGGATTCTTTGAGACTGCTCTTAACAAGCGACTTGCCGTCAAACGAGCCTTTCTTGACCGTTTCTGTTGAACTGCCCTCGCCGAGGAAATTTCCGACGGTTTCACGCACAACGCTGATGTTCGCAAGAGCGCCCATTTTGAGATTGTTCAGCGAGGTGGTTTTTGATTTGGTATAACCCGGCTTTGCCTTTGCGGCATTTGCGGCGGCGGAATTATAGAGATTAACAATATCCTTTTTGCTTGTCGGCGCAGTAACCGCCTTTTTGGTGGTTGTCGGTTTAGCGGTTGTGGTCGGCTTCTTAGTTGTTGTCGGAGCCTTGGTGGCGGTTACGGGCTTTGCGGTTGTCGGCGCCTGAGTTGTCAAAGCAACCGTGGTCGGCGCAGATGTTGTCGGCGCTTCGGTTGTCTCCGGTTCCGTTGTCTGGACTTTGGTCATCGCCGTGGTTTCTGCCGTGCTTTCGCTCACGGAAGCTTCCTGAGCCGTGGTTTCTGGCTGAGCCTGTGTTGTCTGAACGGCAGAGGTAGTTGTATCGCCGTTGTCGGTCTTGCCCGAGCAGGCGGCAAATGAAAGCATAATCAATGCCGCAGAGAGAAAAGCGGCAGTCCTTCTAAAAATACTCATTGAACATTCCTCCATATGTGTTTATGTATACATAATAGCATATACTTAGCTGTTTTTCCACAGCTTTTTTATTTTTTATCTCTTGCAATGGGTGAGTTAGTCTGTTATAATTAGTTCTATTAAAAATCCTAAAAGGGGGAAACACCATGTTCAAGAAATTAACCGCAGCGGCGCTTGCGCTTATTATGATTCTGCCGCTGTCAGCAGCTCCCGCATCTGCCGCAGATACATCGGCAGAGAAAAACTATACGATTTCAAACCCCTATGAAACGGTCGATTGGGACAGCTGGAATGCTTATAAGACCCAGCTCCATTGCCACACCAACGCAAGCGACGGTGCATCGAGCATTGCAGACACCGTTGAAGCTTATTATGCCGCAGATTACGACATTCTTGCGCTCACAGATCACATGACGCTCGGCGTTCAGTGGGATCAGAAGCCCGAGGTTGTTTCTCTCATGCGTCTTGTCAAGTATCAGCGCACGGGATTCAGCGAGCTTGTTCCTCTCACAAGCGAGAGAAGGCAGGAAATCCTCAATGGCGTCGGCAGAGACGGCAGACCCATGCTTGAAGTTACAACGGGCGTTGAGCTTAACGGAGCAGTTCCTCAGAACAGCCACATCAACGGCTACTTCACCGATTACGGCCAGGGACTTATCGGAATTGACGGCGACTATGAAACCCCCGCAGCCGAGGTCGGCAAGAGAGGCGGCGTAACCTTCCTTGACCATCTCGGAGACTACACTCACGCAGGCGACGAAGATGACCCCGAGATTTCAAAGGACGAACTTTATGTCAGAAAATTCTCAAGAATTTTCCTTGATATTCCCTCATGCCTCGGCACGGGCATCAACAGCGCTCAGGATATTCAGACCAAGTGGGACAGAGTTCTCTACGATGAAATTCTTCAGAAGACAATTCCCTACGGCGTTGTTCCCTGGAGCTTTTCGTTCAGCGACTCCCATTCCGACACGATTGACCAGGTTGACAGAGCTTTCACGGTTCATATGATGAAGGAGCTGACCGTTCCCGAGCTTCGCAGAAGCATGGAGGACGGAACATTCTTCTGCATCTGCCGCTCCGCAAGAGCCGAAATGGGCGATGATTGGCTCGGCGTGGGCCCGTATCCCGAGGTCAGCAGAATAACCGTTGATCAGGACGAGGATAAAATCACGATTTCCGCAACGAATTACGATAAAATTGTCTGGGTTTCAAACGGCGTTGAGATTGCACAGGGCGCAAGCATTGACCTTGACGATTATTCTGATTCCGTCGGCTGTTATGTCAGAGCATATATTCAGGGTCCCGGCGCTGTATGCTATGTTCAGCCGTTTGCTCTGAGCGTTGAGGGCGAAACCCTTGAAAAAGAGGATATCGCTCCCGTTCACAACTATTCGTATGTTCTCAGAAAAATTATCACTTTTCTTGATAATTATGTATTCTCAAAATATTCTCTCGTAAGACTCGGCTGGAATTGGCTTGCTTCCGATTGGGGATTCACCGTTCCGAATAAATAATAAAGGAGAGAAACCGGAATGAAAAAAAGAAATTCTTTGATAATTACAAAATCAGTTGCGCTTTTGCTTTCACTTATTTTCATCTGCTCTGCCGTAACTCCCTCTTTTGCGGCTGACGGTGAAACCGCAAACGCAGAAAAGAACTACATAATTGATAACCCCTATGAAGATATCGATTGGGATACCTGGGGAAGCTACAAAACTCAGCTTCACAGCCACACCACCGCAAGCGACGGCTACCTCACCATCCACGAATATGTTCAGGAGCACTATGCTTATGACTATGACATAGTTGCTCTCACCGACCACGGAACCATAAACAAGGGCTGGAACCAAGCGCCGGATCTTGTTCCGCTTCTTCGCTTCATCAAAAGAGATCGCACCAAAATGGCGGATATCATTCCTCTGACCGAAGAAGAATACGCCGCATATCAGAACGGAACGGCAATATCCGAGCAAAGCTCCGAATATCCCGTGACAAGAACTCATACCAACGGAATGCTCGATGTTCCGAAAGGCATTGAGCTGAACATGGCAACCCCCGTTGCGGACTGCCATCTGACAGGCTATTTCTGCGACTACGGTCAGGGGCTTGCAGGCGTTTTCGGCGACTATGAGACCCCCTCAAAGGGCGTTAAAGAGGCGGGCGGCATTTCGTTCCTCTCCCATGTCGGCGAATATGTTTACACCGATAAGGATTCCAAAGACCATGTCGGTCAGAAGATTGACGACTATTATCCGTCAAAATTTGCAAGAATTTTCCTTGACAATGCGGGCTCTTCGCTCGGCATGGGCATTAACAGCGCAACCGACGCTCACACCCGATGCGACAGAATCCTTTATGACCAGGTTCTTCAGAAAACAATTCCCAACGGCGTTGTTCCCTGGTGCAACACCTTTGCGGATTCTCACAACATGAAGTCAGTCAACGACGCTTTCACGATGACCTGGATGAAAGACTTCAATATGGATACATTCAGAGAAAGTCTTGAAAAGGGTCAGTTCTTCTCAATCTCCTATTATTCAAACGGCGTTGAGCTTAACGGAATGCCCGAAATTCCCGGCTTTGACGAGGATAAAGCGGATGAGCAGAAGTTTGCAAACGCTCCCACGCCCAATGTTACAAGGCTGACGGTTGATCAGGATGCCGACACCATCACCGTTGAGGGCGTTAACTTCAAATACATAACATGGGTATCAAACGGCAATGTTCTCAGGCGCGATACCGTTACCGACGGCAAGGCAACTCTCAACCTTCACGACGATGATTTTGAGGCAGAGCCTTACCTCTATGTCAGATTTTATATCACCGACGAGGAAGGCAAAAACAACGGCATCTGCTATTCTCAGCCGCTTGTTCTCCATGTTGAGGGCGAAGATTTTGAACCCGTTGAGGTTCCCAAGACGAGAGATCTGCCCTATTACCTCAGACTGCTCGTTACGGTTCTTGACTGGACAATATTCAAATTCAACCCGATTATATGGATATTCAAGTATTTTGCGCTCGGATACAATGTATTCGATAATTTCTTCAATGCATATTGAGGCTGAACCGAAAGGAAACCTGTTTTTATGGCGAAATATCTTATTGTCAACGCAGATGATTACGGAATGTGCCATTCCGCAAACGAGGCGGTTGCAGAGCTGTTTGAGGAGGGCTTTCTCAAATCTTCAACCATTATGATGCCCTGCCCGGCGGCAAAGGAAGCGGTTGATTTTTCAATCGCTCATCCCGAATACGCAATCGGAATTCATCTGACGATGACAAGCGAATGGAAAAAATACCGCTGGAAGCCTCTCACGGGCGGCAAATCGCTCGTTGACAAGGACGGCTACATGTGGCACGAGAGCGACGAGGTTGAAAAAAACGCCGATTATAAAGAGCTTGAAGCCGAAATCAGGGCGCAGATCGACCTTGCTCACAGCATGGGCATGAAGCCCTCGCATGTTGATAACCACATGGGCTCGCTTTACGGCCATTATACCGGCAGGCTCAGTCTCGGCAAGCTTGCAATCAGAGTCTGCGGCGAATACGGCTATGCTTACCGTGTGTTCACAAAGCACGATAAGCGGATTTGTCCGAAAGGCGTGCCTTATCCGCTTTATGCGGGTCTGACCTTCCTCATCAGGCATTGGGGCAAAAAATATAATGTCGTTATTCCCGATTATCTGCTGTTCCCCGATTGGAACAACAAGATGCGTGAAAGCTACGAGACCTACAGAAGCGAAATCCTCAAAATCTGGACGGATATTCCCGACGGAGTGACCGAGACCTTTGTTCATCCCTCTGTCGAGAGCGATGAGATAAAGAATATCACCGCCCTTTGGCGTGACAGAGTCTGGGAATACCGGCTTATGAAAGACCCGTATGTTAAAAAATATCTTGAGGATAACGGTGTTAAGCTTATAAGCTACAGAGAGCTTATCGAGATGAAAGGCGGAACCGTTCGCTGAAAACCTGAAAAATTAATAACAGAAGCCGAATTATGCGCCGTGCCGTGCACAATTCGGCTTTTTTCTTTGAAAGCATTGACGATTAATTTCTTTTAATATATTATTAGGATATATGCCGGATAAGAGAGGGGTAAATAATGAAACACACGGTTATTCTGATTCTCAAAAAAATTGCTGCTCTGATTGCTGCGGCTTTTGTTGCCGTAACGGGCGGCATTTTTGAAAAGGAAGAGCCTGAAATTGACAGACCCGCCGAAAATACCGTTGCCGCTTATGACAGCGG
>JBJEQC010000074.1:0-22961 GCA_051881555.1 Acutalibacteraceae bacterium | reverse complement strand
TCCTTCATCATATCCTCACAGCGAATCGTCTCTCAGAGATTTCTCGGGCGGTACCGATGTTGTCAGCGAAGAAGCGCAGATGGATGATTCCTCCTACATCTGGGTTTCAAAGGGCGGCGGCACAATAACTCAGACGATTGAAACAACCGAATCAAGCTCCTCATCGGTCACCTGGGGCGCAGGAGTAGAAACGGAGCTGGTTACCAAGACCGCCGGCGGCGTCAAGGTTGGTGCAGGAGTCAGCGCAGAATACTCGGGCAGCTACACAACGATGAATTACAAATCAACATTTATCGCCGGCACAGTTTGCGGTCTGCCCAAAGTTGAGAACAATGAAACCGCAGGCTTTGATTTCAAATGGCGTTTCGGAAGCTGGAAAGAAAAGCTCAACAATCAGGATTGTCTTGTTCTCGGCTTTGTTACCAAGGATTGCAAAATGCCCATCAGAGCGCCCAAGAATCTTTCAATCAAGGATTCAACCTCTGACAGCATCACACTTAACTGGTCAAAAGCGGGCGGCGAGTGGACTCAGATTTTCATGATAACCGACAATGAAATCAGCCCCTATTTCAAGATTGATACAATTGATTCCGACCTTACGGAATACACGGTTGAGGGACTTTCTCCCAACACAAAATATTCCTTTGCTCTCAGAGCAACAGACACCATAGGCACCGATGCGAGCGTATACACCGCCAGCGTTTCGGGCAAAACGAAATACGCAGACGGCGTTGAGGTGCCGCATGTTTCTCAGGTTTCCGATGTTCATGCGCTTTCCGGCTCGGATGCCGAATTTACGGTTACCGCAACTCCTGTCGGCAAAGGCAAGCTGACCTATCAGTGGCAGGAGCAGGTTCTGAACAACGATGTTTATGTTTGGCAAAACCTTAAAAACGAAATCAACCCGACTCTTGCCATCCTTGATGTCGGCACAGCAGAAAACGGAAAGAGATTCCGCTGCGAGGTCGGTCAGCTTCTTAACGGCGAGGTAGCTTATGTTTATTCAAACACGGCTTCTCTCTATGTCGGCAAGGGCGGAACATCAACCAAGCTTGCCATCACCCTTCCCTCTTACGGCGCAGCAAGCGGAACATATCAGAAAGGAACGGTAAACAAGAGCACAACGGTTGTTGAATTGACCGCAACGGTCGGAGCGGACGGATATTCGGTTGCAAAGCTCACCGACGGCAATTATCTGCTCACCGCCAAAGATGCGACCACAGCCTCGGTTTATCAGTATATTGCAAATGCTTCGGCAGCGGCAGAAATAGAAGCGGCGATTGCAAACGGTCAGGATACCGTTTCGATTGATGCGGCAAATCTTTCCGAAATAGAGATTTATTACGAATTTGCAACGCAGGACGGAGCTTCAATCGGCGTTGATGCCGCCGCTGTTTTCACGGATGTCAGCGAGGATGATATTCTTGCAGGCAACAACACCTTCATTATCAGCGAAACAATCAGCATTGAAGACCCCGAAAATCCCGATGTTCCGAAAACCGAAACCGTTAATACTACGGTCGAATACACCAAAACCTATACCGACGGCACAAAGACCGTTTATCTTGTTCCCGTTAAGGAAGTTACGGAAGAAAAAGACAGCGAAGGCAATGTTATCAATACAATTGAATCCTCCTATGATACCTATTATTACATTGATACTGCCGACGCATCAATGACGGAGCCTGTTGAAGTATCCGCTCAGGCAATGGGCTATGCGGATGTTGCAGACCACGCAAAGACCTACTCAATGAAAGCCGAAATCGCAGCGGTTACGGTAAATAAGGAAATCAGCAACACGGTTTATACAACCGTTACCGTTCCCGGTGACCCCGTAACTCTCGTTTCTCTCGTTGAGAGCCTCAGCGTCGGCATTAATCAGACCCCCACCGGAACGGTTTGCTTCAAAATCACGCTGAACGGCGATTCGGGAACTGAATTTAAGATTGAGAAAAGGATTGCTTATGCCGGAACAAATCAGGCTTCCGCAACCGCAACCTGGACTCCTTCAAAGGCAGGCACTTACACAATCGTTGCGACTTATTACGGCGATTCGGCTCTCCTTTCATCAACATCTGAAAGCAAGACCTATGACGCTTATGATGTCAAAGGCGTAGGAACACAGGAAGTCAAGAGCCTCATTATGGACTGCGGCGACACGGTTATCAACAACACTTCAATCAGCCTTGCTCCCGCTCTCAAGGTTACAACCGTAACAAGCAGCGAAACGGCGATTGAAAATGTTGCTACCACCCCATACAGCCTTGAAGATTCCGACAGCGTCAATTACAATGTCAGAATGGAATACAGCGAAGCTCCCGAGGGCAGCTACACAATAGAGAAGAATGTGTTCACGGCTACCGTTAACGGAACTTACCTCATTACGGCGGATTACACCGACGGCGAGGGCGACGACGCTCAGAAATACACCTACACCAAGAAAATTGATGTTGTTTCAACGGCAGGCGAACAGCAGCCCATCTATTTCAAGAATTCATCAATGACGGTTTATACAACTCAGAAAACCGTTAAAAACGAGCTTTCAAACTTCAATGCAGGCGCAACCGTCAGATACAAGAGCACGGACGAAAGCGTTGCAACGGTTGACGATACCGGCGTTGTAACAATTCTCAAGAGGGGTATCACAAGCATCGTTGCAACCTCAAGCGTTTCAGGCAAAGAAGATGTTTCGGCAACCTATCTGCTTTATATCAACAAACAGCCTCTGACCCTTTCCGTTCCCGAGGGAATCACCGTAACCTACGGTCAGTCCAAGGAAGAGGCGCTTGAAATCATCAAGGCGGCAGGCGTTGTTATCAAGACTAACGGCGGAGTTACCGACAGCATCAGCTACAGCGATATTACCGGAAAAGCAAATGATGTTCCCTCTTATTCAATCAGCTATCAGGAGGGCTCGGGCATCGGCAGATATTCGGTAACGATTGACGAAGTATCATCCGTACTTTATGAAGTTACAAACATCGGCGGTTATTTCGAGGTTGTCCATAAGGAAATAGGCAACGATGATATCAAATCCGTTGATGTTCAGACCAAGAATTATGACGGCACGACCGACGCAACCCTTACCGCAACCTTCAAGGACGGCGTAATAGTCGGCAAGGATGTTGTTGTTGCTGAGGTTGAGGGCAAATTTGACACCTCGGCGGCAGGCGAAAACAAGCTTGTCAGCTATACGATTACGGGTCTTTCAGGCGCAAACAGCGGCAACTACATTCTTGCGGCAGGCACAGCCGGCACCTCGAACGGCACTATTGCCAAGGCACCCATTACGGTTACCGCTCCCAAGACAACATCTGTTGTTTATGACGGCGAAATCAAATCAGTTAATGTTCTCGCTTACTCAAACGGAGTTTACTACAACGATTATACCGTTAAGTATATCGCCGAGGATAACACCGTAACCGAAGATCCCGTTAATGTCGGCAAATATAAAGTTGTTGTTGAGCTTAAAGATCCCGACAACTTCACAATCAAGAATGAGTATGATTCAACCCTTGTCATCAAGTCTGCAACTCAGGATGTTTTCACGATTGAGGGCATTCCCGATTCCGTAACCTACGGCGACAAGTTCGAGCTTCAGACCGCAGGCGCACAGGAAGGCGGCAAGATAACCTATACGGTTTCAGGCGTTGACGCAAACGGAAATCCCGTCAATAACGCAAAGCTTTCAACCGAAAACGGCAAGACCTATATTGAAATCACGGGCATGGGCACGGTTACCGTTAAGGCAACTTCAACTCTTGCCAACTACAATGACAAGACCGCAATGAGAACCTTCACGGTCGGCAAGAGAACGCTTGCGGTTAAGGTAACTCCCGTTTCAAAGGTTTATGACGGCACAAACGATATTGCCGTTACCGTAACGCTTGACGGACTTCTTGCCGGCGACGAGGGAATCACCGCAACCGCCAACGGCGTTGTTGCAACTCCCGACGCAGGCAAAGCAAAGACGGTATTCATCAGCGACATCGTTCTTTCGGACGGCAGCAAGTATACGCCGGCCATCACCTCAACTCAGTCAAATGTTGACATTGAAAAGCGCACCGTTACGGGCTTTGAAATAATTGCCGAGGATAAGGTTTATGACAAGACCACCGCCGCAAACGCAACCGTAACGGCTGTTAACGGCGTTCTTGAGGCAGATAAGGAATATGTTACGGTTATCGGCTCCGCTCAGTTCGATACCAAGGACAGAGGCGAAAACAAGACCGTTACATTCACCGCAACCGGTCTTTCGGGCGACAAGAGCGGAAACTATGTTCTTGCCGACAGCGCAAAGACCTCAACCTGCACGGCAAGCATTGTTGCGGCTTCTCCCAAGGATTTCTACGTCAGCGGTCACTATTCAAATGTTTATGTTTCCGAGCAGTTCAAGCTCAGAGCCTTCTATGCAAATGAAGTTACCGATGTTGAATGGTCGAGCAGCGATGAATCCGTTGCAACCGTAAATGCACAGACGGGCGAGGTTACCGTTGTCGGCGCAGGCGATGCAATCATTTATGCGGCAATTGATGAGGGCTACGGACTTGACCCCGCTCAGTTCCCGCTCCATGCAACCAAGAAAATCATTCAGCTTTACTCAACTCCCGGTGAGCTTATCAAGGCTTATACCGGCAGAATTCAGATTCCCGAAATCCTTTCACCCGATGAGGACTTTGTTCCCACCGAGGATAATGTTATTCTGACTTTCGTTTGCGAGAGCGGCGAGGATACCGATTTTGCAGATCCCATCAACGCAGGCAAATATAAAGTTTATTATGATATTGCGGATAACGAATTTGACGGTTCGGGCTACCTTGATATGGTTATCAACAAGGGCACAATAGTTGTCAAGGCTGCGGACATTGAGAAAACTTACGGCGAAACTCCCGTTTATTCTTATGAAATTACAACTGGCGCAGACATTGAAAGAGCAACCGAGGAGGTTGACGCTGTTGTCGGCTACGTCAGCGACGGCGAGCCCGCAACCGCTCCCGCAGGAGAATATGATATCAACATCACCTTCACGTCAGCAGAAAATGATAACATCAGATTCTTTGCCGACGAAACGGTAGGCAAGCTCACCGTTAATCCTGCTCCGCTGACCCTCAGCGTTAAGGATGTTCAGCGTGAATACGGCTTTGAAAATACAGATCCCGGATATGAATACTCGGGCTTTGTTAACGGCGAGGATGCAAGCGTTCTCTCGGGCGAGCTTAAATTCAAGTATGACAGCTCCGTAACGAAGGATTCTCCCATCGGCGAATATGAAGATGTCATAACGGTTGATACCCTTGCAACGAGCGGAAACTACGCAATAACCGTTGCTTATACAGACGGCGAGGGTGCAGACCTCTCAATCGTCAAGGTATCCGTTGAAACGATGACCGATCCTCTTGACGGCATCACCGAGGAGAATGTAAATTCCGACGATGAGCAGACAATCAAGGATGTTATTGAAGAGCTTGGCGGCTTCACTCCCGAAAATGAGGAAGAGCAGAAACAGCTCGACGAAGCTCTTGACAATTGCAACAAGCTTCTTGATAAGATTAACGAAACAAGAGAAGCCCTCAATAAAATTGATATTGATGCTTCAATCCTTGATTTCGACAGAGCAACCGCTTTCTGGGAGGACGATATCGAAGCTTTCATTGATGAGATCAACGCTCTCCTTGCAACCGACAATCTGAGCCCCTCCGAGATTATCAAGCTCGGCGAATATAAGGCTCAGGCAGAAAAGCTCATCGGAATCATCAACAATCCCGTTATGTATTTCTCACTCAGATTCTTCTATCTCATCTGGGATTGCTTACTCTGGAAGTACGGCATTATATCGGGGGTATTTGCAAAGATTTTTTCCTCCGTATCAACAACCTGCTGAACCGAAACATTGGTTACAGTCAAAGAATATAACAGTCCGTACGGCAAACAGCAAAAATAAAACAGAACGCAAATGAAACAAGCAGGCAACATCCGCAACGGATGTTGTCTGCTTAACTGTTATTATGTTGTTTGTTAAATATTCTTTTTATATATCAATAAGTAATCATGCTTGTCATCTGCCACACTTTACTGTTTTTGCTATGCTGTCTTATTGAAAATCATCAGTACAGCGTTCCCTATGATGGAATTGTGTTGATATCGGGCATTTTCACGCGGGCGAACACAGTTCGCCCCTAACGGTGTTACCGCTGATTTCAGTTGCTTTTCGGAACAGTTTAATTGTAATATAACAATAAAATCCAGGCTTATGTCGGGTTAACTGATACAAGCCTTGTCTTTTATTATATGATATGATATAATCATTTCAATAAACCGGAAGTTGCGGAGGTAGAGAACATGATGATGTTTATAAAATTAAGAAATATCTGAGTACATAGAACTGTGTTAAATAGTTTTATGTACTTACAAAATACTAAAAACTATTTAATAGGGAGATTATGTAATGATATTTCAAGATAATGTAATCAAAGAATATTTAAAAAATGTTTATTTTATATCCGGAACACCTTGCGGCGGAAAGACAACGATTTCACGGGAGTTAGCTAAACGGCATAATTTATTGGTTTATGATATTGATGAGCAGTTTGCAAAGCATCAGAAGATTTCAAATGCTGCGTTTCAACCGTCAATGAACAAGGTCTTTAAAGATGCAGATGAGTTTTTCGGGCGCACTGTGGAGGAATATAAAAAATGGCTTATTGATAACACAAGAGAACAATTAGATTTTGTATTATTGGATTTGATTCGTCTTTCGCAAAATCAAATTGTATTATGTGACTGTCTTTTGACAGTGGAAGAAGCCGATAAACTAACGGAAGCATCAAGAATAGTGTTTTTGATAAAAGAACCGTCGGATTTAGTTGATGATTACTGTAATCGCCCCGATCATCAAGAATTTTGTGATTTTATAAACAGTACATCTGATACTGAAAGAGCTGAGGCGATATGTAATGCGACCTTGAAAAGCCTCAACGAGAAAAAATGTAATAATATCAAAGACAGCAACTATTTTTGGGTTGAAAGAACTGAAAACAGTACGGTTGATGAGACTGTAAGAAAAGTTGAGCAACATTTTGGTCTTGTCGGAAAAGATTTCAGCATGGATAAATTGGAGATAAGAAAAGTCGAAAAAGATACTGAGCTAGCAGAAAAATTAATCCGTTTTGTTGAACACTTTTCATGGGAAGAAGTAAAAGATCATACTTTGCAAGTTATTAAGAACTGGGAATTTGAAGAATGGGAAACGCCGTTTGCGGCAACGGTTGACGGTAGTGTTGTCGGAATGGTAACCGTTATGAAGTCGGATTATTATCCGTTACCGGAGATATACCCTTGGATATCAACTTTGTTTGTAACTGAAGAATATCGCGGTAAAAAAATTAGCGGAAAACTCATTGATTTTGCAAATAAATATGCAAAAGAGATTGGTTTTGACAGGACATATATCCCGACGGAATTTGTCGGCTTATACGAAAAATACGGTTATTGCTATATTAAAGATATTGTGAATTACGGTAACGGTATTGACCGTCTGTATGCTAAAGAATTAAAATGACTGCATTAGTTAAATTTGATTTTTAACTGACGAAACCCACTTTGTCCCAATACGGTAGGGCGGGGGCTTGCTCCCGCCGCTTTTTTACGCAAAATCGTTGAAATATAAAGCTTTTCAGTAGGGAATTGCATTGATATCGGGCATTTTCACGCAACCACACAGTTCGCCCCTAACGGTGTTGCCGGTGATTTCTGCTGTTTTTCCGAAAAAAGCAACCGCCTGATACCGTGTTTAAAATAAAAACTGTTAATTTTATAAAATAACTCTTTCATATCAATAAATTTATGGTATAATGGCACGGAAAGCAAAAATAATTGTTTCTGGAGGTCATTATGCCGATAATTTATAATGAAAAAAGCAAAACATTCAAGCTGGATACCGATAATACAAGCTACATAATTCAGGTTTATGATGAAAATTATCTGTTAAACCTGTATTACGGCGCTTATATCCCTGACTGCTTTGTGCCTGACAGGGATAAGAGAACGCCCAACGCATCCTTCAGCCCTGCAAATCCTGTTATCGGAGAACACGGCTTTTCGCCCGATACGGCGCCTATGGAATTCGGTGCAAGCGGCGCAGGAGATTTCAGAATTTCGGCGCTTGAAATCCGTAATTCAAACGGTGACAGCGTTACGGATATCCGTTACTGCGGATATAAAATATATGACGGCAAAAAAGAAATACCGCAAATGCCCTCAAGCTATGTTAACAGCGACAGCGAAGCGCAGACTCTTGAAATTTATACCAAAGATGCCGTAACGGGAGCTTCGGTAACGCTTTATTATTCCGTTTTCCCGAAATATGATATTATTGCAAGACGCATCCGTGTTACGAATGAATCACGGAAAAAAATGAGGATTGAAAGAGCGTTCAGCCTGTGTCTTGACCTGCCCGATATGGATTATGATATGATTTCTCTTTACGGCGCACACGCAAAGGAAAGAAACATTGAGCGCCGTCCCCTCGCCCACGGAATTCAGGGAATCGGCAGCCGCAGAGGTGCTTCAAGCCATACGCAGAATCCGTTTATGGCATTGGCGCAAAAAGGTGCCGATGAAGAACACGGCAGTGTTTACGGCTTTAATTTTGTCTATTCCGGCAACTTTTCGGCACTTGCAGAATGTGATTTTAACAGCACAACAAGAGTTATTATGGGCATTGACCCCGATACCTTTTCGTGGGAGCTTGACGGCGGTGAATCTTTTGACGCTCCCGAAGCAATAATGGTATATACCTCTCTGGGAATCGGAGAAATGAGCCGGCTTTTGCACAGGTTTTATAATAACAATCTGATAAGAGGCCGTTACAAAGCCGAAAAAAGGCCGTTGCTTATTAACAGCTGGGAAGCGGCATACTTCAATTTTGACTCGGATAAGCTTGTGGCTTTTGCAAAGGAAGCCAAAAAATTAGGCGTTGAAATGCTTGTTATGGATGACGGCTGGTTCGGGAAGCGAAACGATGACACATCCTCGCTTGGAGATTGGTTTGTTAACGAAGAAAAGCTTCAGGGAAGCCTCGGCGATTTAATAAGGCGGGTTAATAATGAGGGCTTGAAGTTCGGCATATGGTATGAGCCTGAAATGATTTCTCCCGATTCCGACCTTTTCCGTGCCCATCCCGACTGGTGTGTTCATGTTGAAGGCAGAGAACCGATGCTCGGCCGCAACCAGTATGTTCTTGATGTTTCCCGAAAGGATGTCCGTGACAACATCTGGGAGCAGATGTATAAAGTTCTTTCCGAGAATAACATTGAATATCTTAAATGGGATTTTAACAGGAATATCTCCGACGCAGGCTCGGCGCTTCTGCCGCCCGAGAGAAAAGCGGAATTTTTCCACCGCTTCATTTTGGGTACATATGACCTTATGAACAGGCTTGTTACAACCTTCCCGAACATTCTCTTTGAGAACTGTTCCGGCGGAGGCGGACGGTATGACCCCGCCATGCTTTGCTATTCGCCGCAGGTATGGGCAAGCGACAACACCGATCCGATTGAAAGGCTGTATATTCAGTTCGGCACCTCGATGTGCTACCCCGCTTCGTCAATGGGAGCGCATGTTTCCGCTTGCGACCGCACGGGATACGGCACAAAATGCAATGTTGCAAGATGGGGAACTTTCGGCTTGGAGCTTGACCCCACAAAGCTTACCGACGAAGAAACGGAGATTATCCGCAGTCAGATAAAGGATTATCATAGGAATTATGAGCTTGTGAACAGAGGAGACCTCTACCGTCTTATTTCCCCGTTTGATAACCCGTACAGGGCGGCTTGGCAGTTTGTCTCGCCCGATAAATCACGGACAATGTTCACCCTTGTAACGATGCGCAGGGAATTCCGTCAGCACCTGATAGTCAAGCTTCGCGGCCTTGACCCCGACGCTTATTACAGGAATGAAGAAACGGGAGAAGTCTTTTCGGGAGCACTGCTTATGAATGCGGGTCTTGTATTGACACGCACCGCCGAAAAATCAGGCGAAAGCGCAGTAATTTATTTCGATAAGGTATAAGGAATAAAAAGCAGAAATTCTGACCGTTCGGTCGGGATTTCTGCTTTTTTGTATCATTTAACAAACGGATATGTCCCGGAATGTTGACAATTGAGATAATACGATATATAATTAATTAAAAGTTCGTGCTCGTGCACGGAAACGGGAGTGATACAATGGCGATAACCGCAAAAGAAATTGCAAGGCTTGCGGGCGTGAGCCGAGGAACGGTTGACCGTGCTCTGAAAGACCGCCCCGGAATAAGCGATGAAACAAAGCAGAAGATTCTTGAAATTGCAAAACAATATGATTATAAGCCCAACATTATCGGCAAAGCTCTGGTATATTCGGGAAAGCCGATAAAAGTGCCCGTTATCCTCAACAGCATCGGCAACCCGTTTTTTGATGATGTCAAAGCGGGAATTTCCGCCGCCCGTGACGAATATTCGGGCTACGGCTTTGAAACCGAGCTTTTTGAATTCAAGGGCTATGAACCTGAAAAGCTGATAAAACTGCTTGACGAGCTGCCCGAAGATACTTCACAGCTTGTATTAACTCCGATTTGCTGCAAAGAGGTTGAGGAAAGGCTGGGGCAGCTTCGTAAAAAAGGAGTGCGGATAATAATGCTCTCAAGCGAGCTTGAGGGTCTTGACGGCTCGGTTTATGTGGGCTGTGATTATTATAAAAGCGGATGTATTGCGGGCAGGCTGACGGGTCTTTTGTCAAACGGCTCGGCAAAGCTTTATATTATGACGGGAAGCGCTCATCATAAAGGTCACGCTCAGCGTGTTGAGGGAATACGGTCGGTTATTGAAAAAGATTATCCGCAAATTGAAATTGTCGGGGTTTCCGAGAGCAATGATGACGATGAAACGGCTTATTCGGCGATGAAAAACGCTCTTGAAAGCCACCCGGAGCTTGATTTTGTCTATATAACCGCCGCAGGAGTTAAAGGAACGCTTCAGGCGCTTAAAGAGCACGGCTCTCATGCCCGTGTCTGCACCTTTGACGATCCGCCGATAACCCGTGACGCTCTGCTCGGCGGAGAAGTGCTTGCAACCATCTGCCAACAGCCGTTTGAGCAGGGATATATGGCAATAAAAGCGCTGTTTGAAAGCGTAATCCTGAAAAATGAGCCTCAGAGCAGAATTTATACCGATTTAACCGTAAAGGTCGATAAATCACTGTAATTGAGAAACGGGGTTTTGTGATGAAGTATTTTTCGGTTGCTCAATATAACAAAGATAACGGTTTGATAAAAGAAAGCAGCATTGACGGAATCAAATCAATATCCGTTTCCGAAATTTCAAAGCCGACTGATAATTCGGGAATAAGGACCGAAACGGTTTTATCCGTTAAAAAAAGCTTGCCGAACAGAGCGGCTGTTAAGCTGATAATCGAAGAACCGGATTGGGACGGCAGCAACTATATTTTTGCGCCTGCGGCGCTTTACAACGGAAACAAGTTTATAAGTATTCACAAGGAATATCCGCCGATGCTTTCAAAAGAGGAAGCCTCGCTTTACTCGGGAAAAACCGTTATTTCCGATGTTCCGAGACTTGACCCGGAAAATAACGTCTGCGCTCAGCTCGGAGTCGGCGATTTATCCGTCCCCTGCTTCGGATATTTCAGCGAAAAAACCGAAACGGGTTATCTGATGTTTTTTGAGCAGGAAAATGAGCTCGGCAATTTCGGAATAGCCGTTACCGAGGACAGAGAAAACAAAAAAGCAAGCTTTGTTCTCTCCTCGCCCTGTATGCGTATTCCGAATAAATACGGAATGTGCACAACACTTGAAAAATCCGACGATATCGGCTCGGTTCTGAAAGCGGGCAGCAAGGTCACTTTTTCATATTGCGAATATAAATTTCCCTGCGGCAGTATCTGCGAATTTCTCAATAAATTCTTTGAACTCCGTCAAAAGCAAAATCTGCCCGTCAGCCACCCGAACACGCTTCCGTGGAGCAACGCTTATTATTTGATTGAAGAAAAATACAACAAGAGAAACTGGGAGAACGAATTCGGATTTTATAAATCATCTGAGGCTGAAAGCAGTATTTACCGTCAATGGCAGACAGGCTGGGTCGGCGGAACGATGAACACCCTGCCGGGACTTATTCTCGGCAATGATGAAACAAAAAAGAAGAGCGAAAAAACGCTGAATTTTGTGTTTGATAAGCTCCAACACGAAAGCGGTTTCTTATACGGCGTTTTCTGCGACGGCAGAGCCTACGGCGATAATTTTTCAGACCCCGAAAACATCAACATAGTTATGAGCCGCAAAAACGCAGACGCTCTTTTTTATCTTGCAAAGCAGGCATTCCTTATGCGTGAAAGTGAATCAAAGCTTTACCCGAAGCTGCAAAGCGGGCTGAAAAAGCTTGCCGACGCATTCATGCGGTTTTATGAAAAAAACGGCGATATCGGGCAATTCATTGATATTGATAAAAACGAGCCGTATATCGGCGGCTCTGCAAGCGGAGGTCTGGTTTGTGCGGGTCTTGCGCTTTGCGCCGAGCTTTACGAATGCTCAGCCTATCTCGAAACAGCCGAAATAATTGCAGAAGAATACTACCGAAATTATGTTTCAAAGGGCTATTCGAACGGCGGTCCGGGCGAAATTCTTTCGTGCCCCGACAGCGAATCTGCGTTTGCTCTGCTTGAGAGCTTCGTCACTCTTTATCGCATGACGGATAATAAAAAATGGCTCGGTTATGCCGAGGACACCGCTTCGCTCTGTTCAAGCTGGTGCGTTGCCTACGATTATTCCTACAAAAAAGACACGCAGTTTTACGAGCGGAAAATCGCAACCACGGGCGCAGTCTGGGCAAATCTTCAGAATAAGCATGCCGCTCCGGGAATATGCACAATGTCGGGCGAATCGCTTTTGCATCTCTACCGTGCGACGGGGAAAACGGAATATCTTGAGCTTCTTAGGGATATTTCGCATAATCTGACTCAGTTTGTGAGCACGCCCGATAATCCCGCTTACGCAAGCTATGTCTGGCACAATAACCCCGCTCATATGCAAAAGCTGACAAACAGAATGAATGCAAAAATGCTTTTCTCTTTATCTTCAAAAAGCGAAAAAATGAGAAAAGCACTTGAGACGAAATATAACAAAATTTTCAACCCTGTCGGCCGTATAAACGAAAGAGTTAATCTTTCGGATTGGGAGGGCACAAACAATGTCGGCGAGCTTCCGCTCGGTTCATGCTGGTGTGAGGTTTCGGCAATGCTGACCTATCTTGAAATCCCCGCGGTTTATTTCCGTTCGGATACGGGCTTCTGCTTTGCGCTTGACCACATTGAATGCTCGGTAAAAAGCGAAACCGAAAGCGGCTTTATGCTTGAGCTTTATAATCCGACAAAATATGACTCTAATTACAGGATTTTTATTGACGGAGGAAAAAGCGGGTCTCTGCCGCCGTATCGGACGCTTCCGATGAAAGATATTTTCCTCTGCTCAGGCGAGCGGAAACTAATAAACATCAGCAGGTGATGAATATGTTTGAAATAAGAGAAAAAGACTTTTATCTGAACGGAGAAAAGTTCAACATTTATTCCGGCGCAATTCATTATTTCCGTGTGCCTCATCAATACTGGGAGGATCGCCTCAGAAAGCTAAAAGCGGCGGGTCTGAACACGGTTGAAACCTATATTGCATGGAACATGCATCAGCCGAAAGAGGATGAATTCCGATTTGAGGGTCAGAGCGATGTTGTGCGCTTTATCAAAACAGCGCAGGAGCTGGGTCTTTATGTTATCGTCCGCCCCGGCCCTTACATATGCGCCGAATGGGATTTCGGCGGTTTCCCATCCTGGCTTCTGAAATATGACGATATAAGGCTGAGATGCTTCAGCGAGCCTTATCTGAGCTTTGTCAAGAAATACTTTGATGTTCTGCTCCCGAAGCTTGCTCCGCTTCAAAGCACCAACGGCGGTCCGATTCTGATGATGCAGATTGAAAACGAATACGGAAGCTACGGCAGAGACAAAAAATATCTTTCATATCTGCGTGATCTGATGCGTGAAAACGGAATAGATGTTCCGCTGTTCACCTCTGACGGCGAAAGCAGATATCATCTTTCCGGCGGAAGCCTCAAAGATGAATTCAAGGTTGTTAATTTCGGCTGTTACCCGAAGGACGGTTTTAAGGATCTGAAAGAATATCAGCCCGACAAGCCGCTCATGTGCGGCGAAATGTGGTGCGGCTGGTTTGACCATTACCGTGAGGAGCATCACGGCTCTGACGGAAGCGGCGCAAAAGAATATATCGGCAAGCTTCTGAATGAATTTTTTGAAGAAGACGCAAGCTTCAATTTCTATATGTTCCACGGCGGAACGAATTTCGGCTATATGGCCGGCGCAAACTACGCAAATGTTTATCAGCCCACAACCACAAGCTATGATTATGATGCGCCGCTCAACGAATACGGCGGGTACACCGCAAAATACCATGCAATGCGTGAAGCCTTGTGCAAAAAGCGGAGTCTGAGTATTCCTCTTCCGCCCGAGCCCGAAACTCAGAGCATAGGCGCTGTTAAACTAACCGAAGCTGCGTCGCTTGCGGAGAATGTTAAAAATATCGGCACGCATCATTTTGACCATATTCCGCATTACATGGAGCATTACGGGCATAGTCACGGTCTGATTCTCTATCACACCGAAATTGAGGGCAATTATCCCGACACATCGGTTTATGCCGACGGAGTTCACGATATCGCCTATGTTTATGTCAACCGCAAATTTGTCGGCAAATTTGACCGAAGCGAGCCGCTGACGGAACAGCAGAAAGAACTCGGCGTTCAGGCAAAGGAAAGCTTCAGATTCCCGATCCCCGCTTTTAACGGAAAAATTGAGCTTGATATTCTTGTTGAAGCCATGGGGCGCATTAATTTTGACAAGCGTATTCACGACCGCAAGGGGCTTGCAAATGTCTGCATCGGCGAGCAGTATGTTTATGATTTTGACATCTATACTTTACCTGTTGAAAAGCTTGATAAGGTTGAATACGGCTCGGGCGGCGGATTTCCTGCATATCTTAGGGGAACATTTGAAGCAAAATCAAATGCCGACTGCTTTGTTCACCTTGACGGATTCACGAAAGGCTATGTCTTTGTTAACGGAATTAATTTGGGCAGATATTGGAACGTCGGGCCTTGCAGAGGGCTTTATCTGCCCGGAGTATGGCTGAAAGAGCACAATGAAATCGTTGTTCTTGAGCTTGAAGGCTGTAAAGACAAATCGGTAAAAATTACCGACAGACCTTAAAAACGCTGCGGTATGAATATTCAGGAGGATTTTTATGCAGAATTGGGTAATATATACCGACTTTGCGCCGTCAGATATCACGGAGCAGTCGGGCAAAATCATTTTGGAAAACGGACTTATCCGCCGTGAAATCGAAACAAGCGGGTGCAGAACGGTATCGTTTTATAATCTTCAAAAGGATATCGAACTGATTGCCGCCCCGAGAAGTGATTTCGGAATGTCCGTTAACGGAAAGTTTACAGATTCGGAATCATTTTCTTTTTTGGATTACAGAATCGTTCCGTGTGAGGAAAGGATTCCCTTCGTTAAATCCCCGACAATGACTTATTCGGGCGATTATCCCCCGAAAGGCAAGGCAATCGAGCTTTGCTACAGCGGCACAAAACTGCCCTTGGCAGTAACGGTCAGATACGAAATTTATGACGGAATGCCCGTCATAATGAAACGCCTGACAGTCAAAAACATGTCTGCCGACACCGTTACGGTTGACAATATCATGACCGATGTCATGTGCATAACCGAAAACAGGGACACAATTTTTGTTGACAGCGATTTTGATTCAACAACGCAGTTTCTGGGGCTTGATATTTCAAAATATGCCAAAAATTATGCACGCTACCGCTATGATATTCTTGAGGTTGCGCCGCTTTACCGGATGAATGTGAAGCTTGAAAAAGGCAAGGAACTGCAATCAATCTGCGCCTTTGAACTGCTTTTCGGTTCGGATTATTATGAACACAGAATGATTGAGGTCAAGGAGATGTACCGCCGTGTTGCGCCTTGGTGCACCGATAATGTTCTGTTTTTCCATCTGATTTCAAACAACAGCCGTGACATCCGCAAGGCTGTTGACCAATGCACGGAAATCGGGCTTGAAATGATTATTCAGTCCTTCGGTTCAGGCGTAAACATGGAAAGCTCAAACGATAATTATCTTAATCGGATTAAAAAAGCCTATGATTACGGCCATGAAAAAGGGCTGAGAATGGGCGCATACACTCTTGCGTATGTCAAGGATTACAGACCCGTCAGAGGCGATGAGGCACTTAACCATGACGGCAGTCACATCTGCCGCTGTCTTGCCTGCGACTGGGCGGAGCAGTATGTCAAGGATGTTGTTCGGTTTATTGACCGCACGGGTGCTGACGCAGTTGAGATTGACGGCCCTTACGGAATGCTCATGTGTTCGGGAGGAAAAACTCACCGTCACGACGATTTCACCGACTCACAGTATAAGCAGTGGAAAACCTCGGTTTTCGACTGGTATCAGGAGCTGAAAAAGCGTGGAATTTACATCAACGCTCCCGATTGGCATTTCCTTAGCGGCATAAACAGATGCCCCGTCGGCTATGAGGAAATCGCTTTTTCCGAAAAGCGGGCTGAACAGCTTATCACTTCCCGAATTTATTATTACAAAGGAACATTTGATAAAAACCCGTCTCAGGGCTGGGGCTTCCTGCCTCTCAATGTTTATCACGGCGGCGGCGAGGACGCAACATTTTTCCCGACTGAAAAGAACGCTTTTGAATTCGATTGGGCTTTGGCTCAGATTACCGCAAGCGGAGTCTGGCCGACTATCCGCGGAAAATGCGTTTACGATTCGGAAAAGGGCAAGGAAATCCTGAAAAAGTGGGTAGCGGTATTCAAGAAATACCGTCAGGTTCTCAATGGCATAACCGTTCACTTTATGCCCCCACGCATTAACCCCGAAAAGCCCGACAGAACGACCTGCATTGACGCAGTAATGAATCAGCTCCCCTACGGTGATGTCAGAGGCTTTGTTATGTTCTTTAACCAGACCGATGAAGAACGCACGGAGGAAATCACTCTGCCCGTTTATTATACGGGGCTTACGGAGCTTTCTACGCCCCCCGCTCCCTTTGAGAATACCAAAAACAGCGATGTTATTTACCCCATTTACGGTGAGGAAATTGCTCCGCTTGTTATTAAAGCCCGTGACGGCTCTCAGAGAACCTTTATAACCGATGAAAAGGTTGAGGACAAAGCGATCCCGCCGCTTCCCGAAGCGAAGCTTACCGAGCGTAAAATCTGCATCTCGGAGGAGGACGGCACACCGAAGAATTACCGAATTGACACCAACGGAAATGTTAAAATGAAAATAACCCTGCCGCCCATGTCCTACAAATGGTATGTTCTTCGCAAACCGAGCGAAGAAAGCTGATTATTCTTTGCATAGATATTGCTCTTTTATAAAAAATCGGCTTGCGTCGGAAATCCGATGCAAGCCGATTTTTATATTTTTCAACCGATTTATTCCGTCGTTTTCCGAATATTTCTTTTTTATGCCGCAGGTTATTGACTGAGCGGTCAACTTGCAGTATAATAAATTGACCGAACGGTCAATAATTTCAGAAAGCAGTTTCGGATTTCAAAGGAGATAAGGTTACATTGGTTGAATATGTGCTTCGCTGGATATTAACGCTTGCCGTTGCTTTCATTGCGGGAAAGCTGATGACAAAAATAAGAATGCCGTCAATTCTCGGATGGCTTGCGGCAGGAATGCTTTTCGGTCCTCACGCTTTGGGGCTTTTGCCGCAGGAAACAATTGATGCGGGCTGGTACAGAATAATAATAACATGGATGCAATGCGCATTCGGCCTGATGCTCGGCACGGAGCTTGTCTGGAGAAAGCTGAAAAACTCGGGTAAGGCTCTGATAGTAACGACCTTGACGCAGTCGCTCGGAACATTTGCGTTGGTCAGCCTTGTGTTCGGAATTGTTTTTGCATTTACGGATATTCCGATATATCTTGCGTTTGTGTTCGGCAGTATCGCTCTTGCAACCGCTCCCGCTCCCGCATTATCCATAGTTAACGAATTTCATGCAAAAGGGCCTGTAACGGACACCCTGCTCCCAATGGCGGTGCTGGACGATGTTGTCGGAATTGCAGTATTTTTCACGGTGAACTCACTTGTTGCGAGAGCGGTTTCCTCAGGCTCTGTTCCGTTTTATATGATTCCCGTTATGATCTTTCTGCCGATAATAATAGGCGCAGCGGTCGGAGTTCCGACAGGATTTCTCTTGAAACGGTGCAGAAACAAGGCGGTTACTCTTGCCGTTCTGCTTTCGGGAATAACCGTGACAATGCTTATCGGAACGCTCGTTAACGGCAAGCTGCCTTCGGGCGTTACGCTGAATTTCATGCTGATGGGAGTAGCGTTCTCTGCTGTGTTTGCCAACATGACCGATGAAGAAAGGCTCAAAGAAATAAACGGATGTTTTTCGCCCGTTCTCGGAGTTTCTCTGCTTGCCGCAATCGTTGACCTCGGAGCTCCGCTGAATTACCGCCTGATTCTCGGCGCAGGTCTCTACACTTTCATCTATATTTCAGCACGCGGTTTCGGCAAGTATTTCGGCGCACGCTTCGGAGCAAAAATAACCGGAATGCCTGCAACGGTAAAGAAATATCTCGGCTTAACTCTGCTTCCGCATTCGGGAGTTTCGCTCGTTTTCACGGGAATTGTCTGCGTCACTCTTTCTGCCGCAAAGCCTGAGCTTGCGAAAATTGTTCAGGGTACGGTTGCGGCGGCTGCCGTAATAAACGAAATCATTGCGGTTATCGCCGCAAAGAAAGGCTTTGAAAAAGCGGGGGAAATATAATAACGCCTCACTAAGTAAACAGCAAAACAAGAAACGGCTTGTTTCGGAATTTCTTCGATGCAAGCCGTTTTGAATTATTTCAAAGTATTATCTTTTAAGTCTCTTATCCGATTTGGTTGCGAGGCGGGTTCCGATGCTCTGGAAAATCTGAACGAGAGCAACAAGCAGAATAACCGCCGCAAGCATGATAAGATATTTATAGCGGTAATAACCGTAGTTTATGGCTATTTTGCCGAGACCGCCGCCGCCGATGATGCCGCTCATTGCCGAGTAGCTCAGAACGGTGGTGATGGCGATGGTGATGTTTGAAATGAGCGACGGAACGCTTTCGGGAATCATAACCTTAACGATAATTCTCATGGGCGATGCTCCCATGCTCTGCGCCGCCTCAATGATGTTGGGGTTAACCTCTCGGAGACTGCCCTCAACGAGCCTTGCAACGAACGGGAACGAAGCGATGACAAGCGGCACTATTGAAGCCGTTGTTCCGACCGCCGTGCCGACAATCGCCCTTGCAAGCGGAAAAGCCATAATCATCAGAATCAGGAACGGAACCGAGCGCAGAAGATTGATAACGACATTCAGAACATGCATAAAGCCTTTCGGGAGCGGAAGAACGCCGTTCTTTTCGCCGACAACAAGCAAAACGCCGAGCGGCAGACCGAGAATTATTGCAAATGCCGTTGAAACAACTGTAACATAAACGGTTTCCCATGTTGCAAAAAGGAACTCGTTTTTAACTATTTCAAGCATTTCGGCAAAAGCCTGAGAAGAAAAAATCTTATCAAACATCATCGGTCACCTCCTCAACCGCAACATCGGGCACGGATTGCAAATAATTAATCGCCCTTTCAACCTCGGAGTCCCCGCCGGGGATACCGAGAAGCATGTTTCCGTAAGCCCTGTCGCCTATGCTCTTTGTTGAAGCCGCCATAATGTTGGCGGTTATATTTTCTTCAATTGCCATTTTAGAAATAAGCGGAGTTGAAGCAGCTTTTGCGCCGTTGAAAACAACTCTTATGCGTCTTTCACCGCCCGAGGGAGGAAGAATTTCATCAGCCGCTCCCAAATCGGGGAAAACGAGGCGGCGGGCGGCGTCGGATTTCGGGGCGGAAAAGACATCGCTGACTTTCCCCTCCTCAACAACCTCGCCGTTGTCAAGAATCGCAACTCTGTTGCAGATTTCTTCAACCACGCTCATCTGATGAGTGATAACGATAACGGTTATTCCCAATTTACGGTTGATTTCCTTGATAAGTCCGAGAATTGAATGAGTGGTTTTCGGGTCGAGAGCGCTCGTTGCCTCGTCGCAAAGCAAAACCTTGGGGTTGGTTGCAAGCGCTCTTGCAATAGCGACCCTCTGCTGCTGACCGCCTGAAAGCTGAGCCGGATAAGAATTAGCCTTATCGGGCAGACCGACAGTCTCCAGCAGTTCCATCGCTTTTTTCTTAGCTTCAGACCTTTTTACGCCCGCAAGCTCAAGCGGAAAACAGATATTTTTAAGGCAGGTTCTCTGCATGAGCAGATTAAAGCCCTGAAAAATCATTGTGATACTGCGTCTGGCGGAGCGAAGCTCCTTTGCGCTCAGAGCGCCCATGTCGCAACCGTCAATCAAGACCTTTCCCTCGGTCGGCCTTTCGAGCATGTTAATACAGCGGACAAGAGTGCTTTTGCCTGCGCCGCTCATGCCGATAATGCCGTAGATATCGCCGTCATTAATGGTGAGGTTAACATTTTTGAGAGCCTCAACCGTTCCGTCGGCAACGCTGAAGGTCTTTGACAAATTCTCTATTTTTATCATTGCTGAACCTCCGGGCAGTATTTGTTGTTTCTTATTTCAGAGCGTCAAGAGTAGTCTGTCTGCCGCCGTAAACGCCGAGAGGCTCAACATGAACTGTTGAAACGGCAACGATGTGAGTTCCGTTTTCAGCGTTGAAATCGTCAAGATAAGGAGTGTGCTGGAAGTAGTTTGCATCAATTTCGCCGCTCTCAACAACATTGTTGGGCTGAACATAGTCTGTGTACTCAACGATTTTGAGAGTGATATCCTTTGCGGCAAGAATTTCCTGAGCAATCTTCAGAATCTCAGCATGAGGAGCGGGAGAAGCTGCAACAGAAACAGTCTTGCCTGCAAGAGCGGCATAGTCAACTGTTGCATCATAGCCGTCGCCGGGGTTTTCAACAACGCTGACAACCGAACCGTTATACTGAGTTTTGATGTAATCTGCAACCTGCTTGCTTTCAAGAGCGGCTGTGAGAGCCTTGATAAGATCCGAATTCTCGTTGCCTTCCTTAACTGCAAGAATGTTGCCGTAAGCAGAAGATGAACCCTCAATTGCAAGAGCGTCCTCAACGGGATTGAGACCTGCTGAAATTGCATAGTTTGAGTTGATAACTGCATAGTCAACATCGGGAAGAACATTGGGAAGCTGAGCTGCCTCAACCTCTTTGAAGGTGATGTTCTTGGGATTCTCTGCGATGTCAAGAATGGTTGCGGTGATGCCTGCGCCGTCCTTGAGGGTGATTATGCCCTGCTCCTGAAGCAGAAGCAATGCACGGGCTTCGTTGGTCGTGTCGTTGGGAATGGCGATAATGATTTCCTCAGCCTGCTCTTTATTTGAGCATGCCGAGAACGCCGCTGCGATTGAGAATGTGAGAACAACTGCGAGAATGACTGAAAGAATTTTTTTCATGGTTTTTATCTCCTTTTTAATAATGTTTATTTTTATAATTAACAGGCAAGCATACATCGGCACATTCGCCTGCTGTTAATATTCGTTTTTGCAATGATAACTGCTGTTATTATCATAGCGATCCTCCTTCACGGGAAAAATAAAAAGGAAGCTTCTCAGAAGCTTCCCTTGATTAACAGAACAGTATCCGCCTCAGCGGTCAATTTTGTTCGGAAAGCACTGAAAAATCGGCGCACCAAGCCATGCACATGCGGCACATGCACATCTTCATGGTGTCTGCGGTTGTCTTGCCGAGATTTCTCATTGCGGCTCTCCTTTGTTGATTTATGTCGGTATTATATCATCATAAATCGGATATGTCAATATTTTTTCTTTAACTTTCAGGAAGATAATTCGTATCGTTCATCAAGCTTTATTGCAAATTTACAATTTCTTTTTATATTATATATTGACATATGATGCTCTTGGGGTTTACAATGATGATGAAAACGGAGGCGGCATAATGAAAAACAGCAGTTGGAAATATCCTTTCCCCACTCTTGAAGACGAGATGTTTGACCAAAACAAAGACGGAAAGCTGGATGTTCTTGAAACAGCTTTTCGTGATGCTTACCTCGATGAAATGAACAGATTGGTTGAGGAAGATCAGAAAAAGCCGAAAAGCAGTAATTATACACCTATTCAAACAGAGATCACTCCCGAATACTCAAATCGTAGTAACTCCGGGCAGTCAGATCATTCCGCATTCACGGTGCTTCTGTTAATCTTTCTTGCAATCGCCTGTATAATCGGCGGATTTGTTCTGGCATTTATGGCTGAAGGCGGAGCGTTTGGTAAAGCTATAATACTCTTTTGTGCCGTGGCGTTGGCTTTGTTTTTGCTGCGATGTGCAGGGGTGTATTAAAATAACAGGTTGTTGCGTGGCATAATTAAAAAAATATTGTTTTCATTTCAGGCATTAATCACTATAAAACGGCATAAAATAATATGCGGTTTAATCGGTTCACGCTTCATTAATTCCGGTTTTTCAGAGCACAAACAGGATACGCAGAGGGATTTTGAATTTTTATTGCAAAAACCCTTGACTTTTTCTGAAAAGCGTGTATAATAATAAAGCACTCAAAAATCAGATATCGCGGAGTAGAGCAGTTGGTAGCTCGTCGGGCTCATAACCCGGAGGTCGCAGGTTCAAGTCCTGCCTCCGCAACCAATAATCACAGATTATCGTCAGATAGTCTGTGATTTTTCTTTTTTCGAGCAGGACTTGAAGAACGAGCGGCACAGAGCAACGCTCCGGTGGAGCGTTGTGACCGCGAGCGACCAAGC
>JBJEQC010000073.1:0-5391 GCA_051881555.1 Acutalibacteraceae bacterium | reverse complement strand
AAACAAAGGAGAATATCTGGAGCGTTAACACAGAGGCTGAATATCACGAGGAATCAAACAGTGAAAAAAGCTGAGCGGCTCCGACGGATTATTGAGCAAAGGAGAAGGTTATGCCTGTTGATTTAAAAAAGCTGAAAAAATACTCGGTTTTTGCGATTTCGGCGCTGTTTGCCGCGTTTTCGCTCGGAACGGTTATTTATTATATAATCTATCCGTCTGCGGCTTTCTTTCATTCCGATTGCACCGACACAATTCTTTGGGCGCAGGCAAGCTATGACTGCGGCGGAATGTTCAACCCCGACTTCGGCTATGCGGCGATGCTTCCGTTCGGCGGCACGATGCTTATGGTTCCGCTTATCGGCATTTTCGGCGTTTCAATGACTACCCACCATATCGGAATGGTGCTTTTCACTCTGCTGATGGCGGCGTCGGTCTTTCTGCTTTGCAGAAGCCTTAAATTCAGCTATCCGCTTTCGTTCGCGGCTCTCGGAACGCTTTTGGCGGTGATCTGCGCCTCGGCAAAGCTCAGGGAAATTTTCTATGAGCATGTCATTTATTACAGCATTTGCGTTGCCGTTATCTGCGTTTTGCTCTCGCTCCTGATAAGATTCAAAGAGGCTTTCGGCAGAACCGATTCATCAAAGCCGTTTATCGTTTGTACGGTATTTACGGTTCTTTTCTCCGCCTGCGCAGGTCTTGACGGAATGCAGATAATTTCAACGGGTATTTTCCCCGTTTTGTTTGCGGCGGTTGCCGAAATAATGCTCAACAGGGAGCAAAAGATTTTTTCAAAGGAGAACAAAGCTTCTTTATATTACTGCGTTATCTGCGCTTTCTCCGCTCTTATCGGTTTCGGTATTACGGCAATTCTGAGCAACGGCGTTAACGCAGGCTATGCCAATGCGTATTCCTGCTACGACGACATGACCGAGTGGCTCGGAAATCTCGGCAAATTACCGCTTCATTGGTTCATGCTTTTCGGAGTCGACGCCGAATACGGCATGTCGATTTTCTCGCCGGAATCAATAATTAACATTATCCGCATAGCGGCGGCAATAATCATTGCCGTTGTTCCGATTATTGCCCTGATATGCTATAAAAAATTCGATTTCGGCTCAAAAGTTCTTATTCTTGCCCATTTCGGGCTCAGCGCAGTTATCATGTTCGGCTATGTTTTCGGCATTCTTTCGGCGGCGAATTGGAGACTCAGCCCCATGATCTGCACGGGGCTTCTCGTCTGCTTCGCTTCGCTGAAAGCCTCAAAGGGCTATGTTGTTCCCATGCGTTTTGCCGCTGTTTCGGTGTGCATTCTCCTGCTTATGAGCGGCGTTTCGTTTAAAAACATTGCCGAAATGGATAAAAACGGCATTGTTCATAACGAGAAATATCAGCTTGCAATGATTCTGAAAGACAATGACCTGAGCTACGGCTTTGCAACCTTCTGGAATTCTCAGGCGATAACCGTTCTTTCGGATTCGGAGGTCAAGGCGGTGAATGTTGATGTCGACGATAACGGGATTTCTCCCGCTGTTTACCAGACGAATGAGCAGTGGTTCAATGAGCAGGCTGGCGTTGACAGATATTTTGTCTTGCTCTCCGAGGATGAAATCAACACTTTGATGTCAACCTCCGATTGGACTGCTTTTCAATTGCTGACAAAGGAAATTATTGATTTGAACGGCTACAGGATTTTTGTTTTTGATTCACTTTATTTCCTGCTCGGCTGATAAATTTTCGGCAAACCAATAAAGATTGTTAACGGGCGGCGGCGCAATGCTTGCCGCCTTTTTTGCGGCATCCTTGATTTTTTCAAGCAGAGGCAGGGGATTAACCGCTTCTTCATAAAGCCTTTCGTCTGCGCTGTTCAGCACTATAACGGCGTTTTCACTGCCGAGGCTGATTTTTTTGACATTTTCATCGGCAATAAAGATACATGCAGCCGTTGCCGTCAGACATAAGACTGCGGCGGCGGTTATAAAATATGCTCTGAGTATTTTCATTCGGTTTCGTCCTTTTCGACAGCGTATTCATCCATGAGCGACGCCAAAGCCGAGGCAAGCATACGCCCCGAGTAGCAGGCTTCTTCAAGTGTGTTTGCTTCGCTTCCCATTTCAATCAGCAGGCTGAAATGCGTTATATCCATATTGTATTTTCTCTGAGAGAAAAGAACGGGGCGCATCAAGCCCGGATACATCGTCTCGCATTTTCTTTGAAGCTGTAAGGCGAAGCGGAGATTATATTCCCAATCGGGAAAGTCCTCAACCTTTCCCTCCTCGGCGCCCGTGATTATCATAAGCTGAGCCGCTTTTTTGCCCGATATGGTGTTGACGGGCTTGATTTTTTCGCCGTTGTCACGGGTTATCGAATCTCTGTGTATGTCGAGAACAATCTGAATCTGCGGGTTTTCCTCAAGTATCTTTGAGATGGTTTTGCGTGAGTGGGAATAAGAGCCTGAATAGTCATCGTCATGGATTGTTTTGTCGTGAATAACAGTATAACCGAGTTTTGTCAGATAATTCTCGATTTCCGTGCCGACTCTGACAATATTTATGTTTTCGTCATTGCTTCGTGCCGTGTAATCCTGAGCATACCAATCCCGTTCAATCATTTCGTAGCCCTCGGAGGTGTGGCTGTGAAAAATAAGAACGGCGGGCTTTGATTTGTCAACCGAAAGCTCCAAAGGCTCTCCAAGCACTTTTTCGATGTTGAGCGTCTTGGTGTCGGTGGTGTTCTTGACCCTGACGTTTTCGAAAATATGAGTTGCGCCTGCTTTTTCATATGTTATCGGAACAATGGCGGCGTCCTTTTTGTCATCGGCAAAAAGCTTTGTGTATTTTTGAATCAGCGCCTTGATATCGTCGGGAGTTTCGGTTATATCGGTTTCGCTCACAGCAGTTTGCGCTATGGTGGTTTCGGCAGTTTCGTCTGCGGCGGAGGTTTGGCTCTCTGCGGCGGCTGAAGCGGAATCGGTTGCCGCCACAACGGGGGAGAACATTATGCCCGCCATGGCGAGAGAAAGCCTTCCTGCGCTGTGGCTGAAGCATATCGCCGCCGCCAGCGCAACAGAGACGATAAAAGTTAATATTTCAATATGCTTGTCTTTTTCCGTGTTGTTCTTCATTGCAAAGCTCCTTTCACATAATACATTTATATGATTGCTTTGCGGATTTAATGGTTACAAATTGTAACATTTTAAGGGCGCTTTGTAACTGTTTTGTATTTATATTGTAATTTAAAAGGGTGGTTTTGAGCCGGGAATTAATGTATAATATACACATAGCAAGAGTAAAACTTTAATTTGGCCGCTCGGCAGAACAGTGCCTCTGCATTGCGGCTCCCCAATTCCATCCTTTCAAAATAATAATTAAGTCGAAAAAGGGCAGCTTCACAGAAAAGAGGAAGCTGCCCTCGGCTTTTGCTTTTTGCCCAAGAAAAAGCATTCGGAAGTTCTTGTTTCTATTGACTTTTCGGCGAAAAGCGGATATAATTATTAATGATCCCGAATGAGAAAGTGAGGCGAAAAGTGTGAACGTTGGCGACAGTTGCGGGCGAAGCAGAAGTATCATTGAAACAAAAGCATTGCCGAGCGCAGCTGCGTGCCGGTCATGCTTTTAAGCTGTTGCATTGATGCCTCTGCGGTCAGCTCCGCAGAGGTTTTTTGTTTTGTCCGTTCCTGAATAATTAGAGAACGGAGGAAAAGCAGATGAAAAAAGCAAATCTCAAAGCAGAAAATATCAAGCAGGTTAAAAATGAAGATGTTGTATCGAACCAGGGCTACGAAAATGAAATAATATCCGTGCTGAGAGGCAACGCTTCTCCCGTTTCGATGAAGTCGAAGCTGGAGCTTTACCATGAAAACGATCTTGCGGGCGCAATGGAAGAAATGTCCGTGCCCGAAAGAAAAAAATTCTGCCGCATTTTAGATACCGATGTTCTGTCGGATATTTTTGAATATTTTGATTGCGACGACGCCGCCGAATATCTTAACGAGATGGATATCAATAAAGCGGCTGAGGTGATTTCAAAGCTCGAAACAGACACGGCAGCAAACATTCTCCGTGAGGAGGAAAAAGGGAAAAGAGCGCTTCTTATTGATCTGCTCCCTAAAGATATCAAAGATGAAATCAAGCTTATCGCATCATTTGACGAAGATGAGATAGGCAGTCACATGACCACGAATTTTATTCTTATTAACAGAAGTATTACCATAAAAGAGGCAATGGAAAGCCTGATCGGTCAGGCAGCTGTCAATGACAATATTTCAACAATTTTTGTTGAGGATAACGACGGTTCTTTTTACGGAGCGGTTGATTTGAAAGATTTGATCATTGCGAGAAGCTCCGAAAGGCTTGACGATATTATTGTGACGGCATTCCCTTATGTTTATGGCCATGAAACCATAGATGACTGCATAGAAAAGCTGAAAGAATACTCTGAGGATTCAATTCCCGTGCTTGATAACGGTAATCGGATACTCGGCGTTATTACCGCACGAAGCGTTATTGAAGTTGTTGACGATGAAATGGGCGAGGATTATGCAAAGCTGGCAGGTCTTACCGCCGAGGAGGATCTTTCCGAGCCGTTAAAGGAGAGCATGAAAAAACGTCTGCCGTGGCTGCTTGTGCTTCTCGGGCTTGGATTCATAGTTTCGGGAGTTGTCGGAGCGTTTGAACGGGTTGTTTCTCAGCTTACGCTTATTATGGCTTTTCAATCGCTTATTCTTGATATGGCGGGCAATGTCGGCACGCAGTCGCTTGCGGTTACCATCAGAGTTCTTATGGATGAAAACCTGACCTTCAAAATGAAGCTGAAGCTTGTTTCAAAGGAAATGAGAGTCGGATTTTTTGACGGCTTGCTGCTCGGAATATTATCCTTTATTTTTGTGGGGCTGTATATAATTCTATTTAAAGGAAAAGCTCCGCTGTTTTCGTTTGCCGTTTCGGGCTGTATCGGAATTGCGCTTATTGCTGCAATGATTATTTCAAGCGCCGTCGGTACTGTCATACCTTTGTTTTTCAAAAAGATTAAAGTAGATCCGGCAGTCGCTTCAGGTCCGCTGATTACAACGATCAACGACCTTGTGGCAGTCGTTGCTTATTACGGACTAAGCTGGATACTGCTTATAAATACATTTCATTTTGCGTGATGAACGGGCGAAAAAATGAAGAAATGAAGTGTACCTGCGGCACATGACGGTAGGGGCGACCCTGCGTGGTCGCCCGGTTTTTGCAAAAATGAAGATTGATTTGCAAATTAAGGATAGGCTCCGCCTATGACCGATTATTATTGCTATGCAAAAATCCCGTACTCTCAATTGAGAATACGGGATTAAAAATTTCATGGAATTATTTAAGGTCACCGCCGACCGAACCGTCCCATGTGTCAACATGC
>JBJEQC010000072.1:2824-23081 GCA_051881555.1 Acutalibacteraceae bacterium | reverse complement strand
TTCATTCAGAACTCCGTTCCGCTACGCTCCACTTCGTTCTGAATGAATCATTTACCCATCTTTAACAGTTTTAGGGGATTTTCCGACTGTACTTTTCTTGACATTTCCATTTGAAGATTTTTATTGCTTCGCAAAAGCTGTTTTTTAACTCCCTCAGGCGCTATGCGCCAGCTTTCTCGGCTCCCGCCTCGGTCGGTGCTTCTGAACTTACGTTCAGAGGTTGCCACCGGTAACCCGCACCCTCAGGAGGGAGCCAATACAGAAAATTACAGTTTTTCCGCAGGCAACTGTTTTCCGTCTTTTTGAGTGAAAAGTGAAGAAGTAATAAGAGGTAAAAGGCACAAGGTAGGGCGGGGGCTTGCTCCCGCCGTTTATTAATCACACAAAATTGTTGAAATATAAGGCTTTTTCGTAGGGAACGCCGTCCTCGGCGTTCCGTTGGGCTTGCTGTGGTTTCTTACCAATCCTCCGTCATTTGCTTCGCAAATGCCACCTCCTTTGCCAAAGGAGGCTAACGAGGCAGTAAGCTATTGTGTGGGCTCCTTAGAATACTCCCTCCGTCTTTTGCTTCGCAAAATCCACCGTCTCGGCTCCCGCCTCGGTCGGTGCTTCTGAGCATATGCTCAGAGGTTGCCACCGGCAACCCGCACCCTCACGAGGGAGGCAGATCGCTGCCCGTAGGGCTGAGGATTGATTTAATTTTGTTTAACGATTTTGATGAAAAACGGCGGGGGCAAGCCCCCGCCATACCGTGAAAATTTTAAATATTCGCTTATTTTGTATGAATAATCGGTGCTTTGAGGATGCCGACATCTCTCAGAACATATTCATAGCTCCAGTCGCAGCCCTCGCTTCGCCATGCGTCGGGGCCGTGCCACGAACGCTTATCATCGGCAAGGTGAACGGCGCCGAATGAGTTGCGGCGGTTGCCAAAGAGCGTGATATCAACCTTATGCTTTCCGCCGCCGAGGCCACCGACGGTCAGAGTGTATGGCGGATAAACGATATTGCCCTTGCTTTCTCCGTCAACCTCAACGCCGATGAGAGCGCCTCTGTACCTTGTGGCTTCAATTATCATTTCTTCGCCCTCGGCTTCAAGATGATATGTGACGTTGCCGCCGTAGAAGGGCAGACCCTGAGAGGTTATCGAGCCGAATGCGAGCTTTTCGGGCAGGGCGGTAATGACCGCATATTTTCCCTCGGCTCTTACGCCGAAATTGCCGATGATATAGCACCATTCGGTGTTGGTGCGCCTGCCGAACGGCAGGGTTATTTCAAGAATGTTTTCGCCCTTTTTGATTTCGGGCAGAGCAACTGTTTTTATTGCTTTGTCAACATACCAACCCGTAACAACAGGTTCAACGGAGACTCCGTTGAATTTTATGACTGATTTTTCGGCGTCCTCAAGCGCAAGCTCTGCGCCGCCGCATGAAATTTCGCTGTTGATTCTGAATCTCAGAGTGACGGTGTGCTCGGGCGTTTCTTCTTCAAGAACCCAGGGCTGAGCAACTCCGCCGCCTCTTTCGGGATAGCCGAGCTTTTCTCTGCATACGTTGTCGAGCCTGAGAATTTCTTCCTCAGCCATGAAATCACCGCCGTCAAGCGAGAATTCGGCAAGGTCGAGCAGAAGAACATTTCTTTCCGAGAGCGTGTAGGGAACGAGATTCGGCAGTACTGCCCGATTATTGAGTGCGGGAGCGGGCTTTTGAGCCGCCTCGGTTTCCGCTTTGCCGCAGTCAAGCCTGAGAAGCAGGCTGTCATAGTCATAAAGCCGCTTTGAAATGACCGTGCAGCCGTTTATGTATTCGCAATCGATGGGATAAATATCGCCGCTGAGAGTGTCATAGACAAAGGGCGTATATTCACCCTTGACGCTGATTTTCAGGCGGTCGCTTTGGCAGACATCTTTATTATAAGGCTCACGGCATCTGCTGATAAACAGCCATTTGCCGTTTCCGTCCGAGCGGAGCTGATAAATGAAGCCGTCGGAGAGCCTGCCGTTTGCAAGCCTGAGAGTGACGGTTCTGTTATCGTCAAGAGCGGAGAGAACCGAGCCTCTGTCAAAGGGAACCGTGAGCGATTCACGGGCAAGAGCCGCCCCTCTTTCGCTTGGGATTCCGTCTTCAAGGGTCGGACTGCCGCCCATGAAAATGAGCTTTCCGCCTGCTTTTCGGAAGCCTTCAAGCCTTTCAAGCGTTGAACTGCGGAGCGTTTCGCAGTCGGGAACGATAACGGCGTCATATTCCATTTCGCCGACCTTCAGCGGAGCCGAGCCGCTCTCGCAGAGCGTTGGCAGAAGCGATTCGCTGATGAAATCAAAATCAATGCTGCCCTTGAGAAGCCATTCGGTCAGGCTTTGGAATTTGCTGTCGGCATTTTCTCTCTGAAGTGCGGTTTTGTCATTCGGACCCCAATGAAGCCAATAGCTTTCAATCGGATGAATAACGCCGACCTTAACAACGGGCTTGCCCCTTGTCATTGCGGTGTTGACCCTTGCAAAATGGTCTTCAAGATATGAGAATTTATTCCACCACGGGGATTGATAATGAATCGAGGCGGGATAATCTCTTTTTGCTTCGCCGCCCATTGCATACCATGAAAGGTGGGGCACTCTGACGGTAACGCCGAGGCACGCCTGCCAGTCGCCGTGGAGCTTATAGCCTCTGAAGTCATAGTCCCAGCCCGTAACGCCGTAAAGCTCGGAGAGCATTCCCTCTCTGCCGAACTGATGAACGGCGGACTGAGCCTGCTTTGCGGTTGTGAATTCAAAATTGGCGCAGAGCATATCGATGCCTGGAATGTCAAAGCCACGGTATGAACGCATGGTTTCGCCCAGAGCCGCCGTCTGACTTTGCAGAGTAGGCTCCTCCATCATGTGACCCGTCAGAGCTATGCCGTTTTTGCGGCACCATGAGCCGCAGACATCGGCGAACGCCTGAGAGAATCTCTCGGAGATATGATCGTGATAATGATAGCGGATAACCGAGGGCTTGCCGTCTGCTTTCTCCCAGAAGATTTCGGGGAGATTTTCAATGATATCCTCGCCGTACTGCGCCTTGTATGTGTCGGGGAAATCGTCCGTCCAGGGGATTACGGCATCCATTTTGTCGGTCGAATTGTCAAGAACCTTTTTGCGGGTGAACTGCGGTTCGTCCGTGAAAATCGCGGGCACAACGCCGCCGAAATATTCGCCGACCGTTTCTTTGTATCTTTCGTGAGTGACCTCAACGAAGCGTTCAATCGCCTTGGGATTGAGCGTGTCAACATAGGTCTGATTGTTATACCACGGAGAGGGAGAATGTATTTTCATATAGGCATACCATTTTGTGCCCTCTGCGGCGTCATTTTCGCCGATTGTTTTGTGTTTTTTGAGAAAACCGTTTTCGTCGAGCACGATATCATAGCAGGCTATCAGATGGCCCTTTCCGTTTCTGCCGCCCTCTGCCCGTGAATCAACATATTTTGATTCCGATTCGATATTATCGCACGGATTGACGGTCATCAGCAGGCATCTGCCCCTGTATTGTTCGTCCTTTGTGACAAGACCGCCCGCCGCTCCCGACGGCCATCTGTCCTCGTCATAGAGCCATGCAAGCATATGCTCTTTGTCGGCCTTTTCGGCGCAGAGCTTGACAAGCCCCATATATTCATCGGAAAGATATTTGTTTTCAAGACCCGTGCGGACATGCATGTGGAAGCCGCCCAAGCCCATCTCTTTAAATATGTCAATTTGTCTGCAAAGCTCGCCGCCCTCAAGGCGGCTGTTCCATGCCCAGAACGGAGTTGCTCTGTATTCGCTTGTGGGGTTTCTGAAAAGCTCGTCGCTCAGGGATTTTTCTGCGTTTTTCTTATAAAGCATATCATTGTCTCCTTTATTCACGGTTCGGATGTTTATACAGCGGCTTATCCTCGCTCGGTGTGTTCCAATTTATATAATTATTGCGTTCGGCGTAATACCATTCCATTTCAAACATCTTTGCGCTTTCATCAACGGGAACATAGAGCTGACCTCTGTCAAAATAAGGCTCGGCAGACATTTCAACCGTGCCGAGGTCGGTTTTGGCAAAGCGGTTTCCGACGGTGAAAACGGCTTTTCTGCCGTAAGCCTCGCAGGAGAGGGTGTCGGTCTCCTTGATGACCCTGCCGCCGATTGCCTGAATAAGAACGCCGAACGGCGCAAACCAGATCCCGTCTTTATTCTGTGCATAGACCTCACGGGCTGATATTTCAAGCATTCTGCCCTTGAACGCCATTTTAGTCCAATCATAAACGGGAGCGAGCGCATAGGGCGTTATGGTGTCGTTTTCTTTGTCGAGCGTAAATCGGTCAACGATTCTGCCGTCGCCGAGATAGGCGGTCGCGGTCAGAATGTTTCCGTCAATTTCAACAATGGAATAAAGCCCCGTGTGTTCCTCCTGCGGATAGAAGCAGGAATGCCAGACCTTCTGGCAGTTGGAATGATAAATATTTCCGCCGCCGTTGCCCGCTATGTAGTGAACCGTTCCCTCCGACGGGCGGTCAAACAGCTCGTCGCCCTTAGTCGGAAAGGTTCGTGCAAACGAATGCTCATGGCCTGCGAAAAGAATATCAAGTCTGCCGTCTTCAATGGGCTTTCTCAGCCAGGGGTAACCGTCATTGTTCTGCCCCTCGGGCATGACGGGATAAATCGGGAAATGATATGTGCCGAGCTTCCATGTTTTATTGCTTTTCTGCAAATCGTCAAACGCCCAGGGCGCAACCTTTTCGGGGGCGTTGATGCCCATAATCAGAAAATGAGCGTCGCCGTAGTCGAAAGAGTAGTTCTCGGTTGTGTAGCCCTCGGGGCCGTTCATGGGATAGGACGGCTCAAACTGAAAATCGAAAAAATCAGCGTGTTCAAGATAGAATTTTCCGACGGGTTCGGGAAAATACGAGAGAAATCCTCGGTTATCGTGGTTGCCTGTCGTCATCATATAAGGAATGCTTTCAATTATTCCTTTAAGCCCCTCGAACATTCCGTTCCATTGAAGCTCGTTCTGACCGTTGTCGCAGTTGTCGCCGACGGTCAGAATGAATCTGCATTCGGGATGCTTTTTGAGAGCGTCTTTCAGCAGTTCGCCAACCTTGCCGTAATCCGGCAGATGGCAGGGATTGCCTTTCTGATGGTCGGTGATGACGAGAAAGCTGAATTTTCCGATGTTTTCGGGTTCGGTCTCAAAAGAAAATTCATCGCTTCGGTTTTCCTCCGAGCCGACGGTGTAGACATATCTTGTTCCGGGTTCAAGCCCCGAAAGCTTCACGGAATAATAGTTGCTGATGTCAATATCGCTTTCTTTCCGTCTGCAATCGGCGTTGAGCCGCCGCCAATCGGTTTCATTTTCTTTTTTGAAATTAATAAATCCCGAGTCAACCTCAACGCTCGTCCTCCATATAACCGCCGCCTCCGTTTTCGGGTCGCCGCAAAAAGAGAGCATTATATGGTCGGGGCAGGGCGTTGAGCCTCGCTCAGGCTTAAAAAAATTACCGTTTTTATCAATCATTTATTCAATCTCCGGAGTGTTTATTTTGATTCAATTTTAGTTATTTTACACAGCTTTGTCAATAAGAAGCTGAAAAGATTGTTAACTTTTTTCAAAAACTATTGATTTTTCATATTATATTATATATAATCTATTATGTGAAAATGTTTTTATTGCCGCAATGCGGCAGAACATATTTTTAGGGGGACATACCATGAAAAAATCAATTAAAGCTTCGGCGGTTATCATTGCGCTGATAATTGCCGCCATGAGCCTGATTATTCCCGTTTCGGCGGCAGGCGAAAGCTACATCACCATTGTTGAAAACGGAGCAGGCGCATCCGTGACAAAATGTATCACGGGCGCAAGGGGAGAAATCAACATCCCCGAAACCTATAACGGGCTTCCGGTTACGCAGATAGGCAAAAATGCCTTCAAGGACTGCACGCTCATTACGAGAGTGACTGTTCCCGCAAGCGTAACCAAGGTCGGCAGCAACGCCTTTGACGGCTGTACGGCGCTTGAATCCGTTGAGTTTGCCGGCACTGTCTGCACAATCGACTCTGCCGCTTTCATTCATTGCAGCAGTCTTGAAAGCATTACGCTCCCGTCGGGGCTGACGGCGATTCCAAACGAAGCGTTCTCCGATTGCACCTCGCTTTCTCAGATTGATATTCCGTCAACGGTTACTCTTATCGGCACCGAGGCGTTCGCAACCTGCGTGTCGCTGACTGAATTCAATATTCCCGCATCTGTCAATGTGATAAAGACAAACGCATTTCTCGGCTGCAGCGGAATCAAGCAATTTAATGTTGCTTCGGGAAATGAAGTTTACAGCAGCGTCGGCGGCGTGCTTTACGGCGCATATGAAAGTCCTTATGACACAAGCAAGTCAAATCCCGTGACCGACAAGGCGGTTATCTGCTATCCGTCTGCGGCAACGGCTTCGCAATATACCGTTGCCGACGGAACAAAAATTGTTTCGGACGCCGCTTTTGCCGACTGCACGAATCTGACGAAAATCAACCTTCCGAGCGGAATTTATGCAATAAAGGCTTATGCTTTTGACAACTGCACAAAGCTTTCGTCTTTTGTCATTCCATCAACGGTTCAGACAATCGGCTCGATGGCTTTCGGCAGAACCGCGGCGCTGAAAACAATCACAATTCCCGCTTCGGTCACCGACTTTGAGAGCGCATTTTATTCATCGGGGCTCACAAGCGTAACGATTGAAAACGGCGTTAAGACAATCGGCATAAAGAGCTTTGAAAACTGCAAATCCTTAACTTCCGTCAGCATTCCCGACAGCGTTGAAACGATAAAATCGGGCGCTTTCTACGGTTGCTCATCGCTCGCTTCGCTGACTGTTCCGTCAAGCGTTTCGACTATCGGAACGGGCGCATTTTCAGGCTGTACGGCTCTGACTCTGACCGTTGACAAGGACTCTGCGGCGCATATTTACGCTGTCAATAATTCAATTCCGTTTGTTCTCAGAGGCGTAAATCCTCCCGCTCAGAAAGAAATTGTTTCAATAAGCGTTAACACCGCGCCGAGCAAAACAAGCTATAATTATAAAGATACTCTCAGCACCTCGGGCCTTACAATCGGAGTTAAATATAACGACGGCTCGTCCGAAATCGTTTCAAGCGGCTTCACCGTCAGCCCGACCAAGCTTACAAAGACGGGAACGCAGGTAATTACCGTAACCTACAAAGGCTTCACAACCTCTTTTAATGTCAGCGTTTCCTATGCGTGGTGGCAGATGCTCATCAGAATCTTCCTTCTCGGATTCCTTTGGTATTGATTCGTTGCCGCCTTAAAAATCAACACTTAACAGCAAAAACCGCCGAGGTCATTCGACTTCGGCGGTTTTAAGTTTATTCAGATATTCAATATCTTTTTTGGTTAAATCGGCTTTTTCGAGCAGATCGGGGCGGCGCTCAAGAGTTCTTTTGAGGCTCTGTTCACGCTGCCATTTCTGAATGTTGGCGTGATGACCTGATATCAGCACATCGGGAACTTTTTCTCCGTGCCATTCATAGGGGCGGGTGTACTGCGGATATTCAAGCAGACCCGAATAATGGCTTTCAAGCGTGAAAGCGTCCTCGTTCGCAAGCACTCCGGGCAGCATTCTTGAAATGCTGTCTGCAAGAATGAGTGCGGGAAGCTCTCCGCCGGTCAGCACATAATCGCCGATTGATATTTCTTCATCAACAATTTCATCAATTATCCGCTGGTCAACTCCCTCATAGTGGCCGCAGAGCAGAACGAGATTATCGAGCTTTGAAAGCTCCTTGACCCGCTCCTGAGTGAGCGTTTTTCCCTGAGGGGAGAGATAGATAAGGTGTGGGCGTTTTCCGATTTCCTTGCACAGGGAATTGAAGCAGTCAAAAATCGGCTGAGTCTGCATTATCATTCCCGTGCCGCCGCCGTACGGCGAATCGTCAACTCTGTTATGCTTATCCAGCGTATAATCCCGGATGTTGCGGCAGTTTATCTCAACGCAGCCGTTGGCTCTTGCTCTGCCGATAATGCTTTCGCTCAGAACGCTTTCGCACATCTCGGGGAAAAGCGTTAAAATATCAATCCTCATCGTCAAAAATACCTTTCAGGGGTCTTATCAGAATACGGTTTTCGGCAACATCGGTGTCAATAACGACATCGGGGATTGAGGGAATGAGATATTCTCTGCCCGATTCGTCGGTTATGTGCCAGACATCGTTTGCGCCCGTTTCGCTGACATCCGTGAGCGTTCCGTAGGATTTTTCGGGCGAATCTGCGTCAAGCACCTCACAGCCGATAAGCTCTGCAATGAAAAAACTGCCCTTGGGAAGCTTTGCGTCGCTTCGCTTCATCCAAAGGATTTTTCCTCTGAGCTTCTGCGCCTGCTCAACGGTGTCAACACCCTTGATTGAGAGCAAAACAATATTGCCGTGCGGCCTTGCCGATTTAATCTCAGCCGCACAGCATCCCTTGCTGTCATAATACAGAGTTTTGAATTTTGAAACAAAATCGGGTGTGTCGCACCACGGATTAAGGCGAACCTCGCCTCTTATTCCGTGAGTGCCGACTATTTCACCGATTTCAAGAAATTTCTTAATCAATTTCTACAACAACCCTTGTGTTCTGACGGGTCGCAGCAGCACGCATAACCGTGCGGATTGCTTTCGCAATTCTGCCCTGCTTGCCGATAACTCTGCCCATATCCTCCTCACCGACATGAAGATGGCAGACAACAACGCCGTCGTCCGTGGGCTCGTCAACGGTAACGCTTACCTGCGAGGGGTCGTTAACAAGACCCTGAGCAATGCTGACAAGTAAATCTTTCATAATGGGGGTTACTCCTTTATTGTGGTTCTCTTAAAAGCGGGGGATTAAAGAACGCCCTCTTTTTTGAGAAGTGCCTTAACGGTGTCTGTGGGCTGAGCGCCGTTTGCAATCCACTGCTTTGCCTTCTCAGCGTCAACCTTTACCTCTGAGGGAGCAACGGTGGGGTTGTAGGTTCCGATTTCCTCGATGAATCTGCCGTCACGGGGATATCTTGAATCTGCAACAACAATGCGATAGAAAGGTGCTTTCTTTGCGCCCATGCGGCGAAGTCTGATTTTTACTGCCATGATAAAATTCCTCCAAAATAATTATAAACAATATTAATATATAATGTATCAGCAAAAAGCTGAATTACATTCCGAACTGTGCGGGGTCAAAATCCTTGGGAAGCCTGAACTGCTGCTTCCTGCGGCGTTTGCCGCCTCTTTTGCCGCCGAACTGCTTGAACATTTTCTGCATCTGCCTGAACTGATTGAGAAGCTTGTTGACTTCTTCAACCGACTGACCGCAGCCTGCGGCGATTCTTTTTTTGCGGGACGGATTGATGATATCGGGGTTAACTCTTTCTTTTTCCGTCATGGAAAGGATTATCGCCTTCATGCGGTCAAACCTGCGCTCGTCAATATCAATGTCCTTGGCTTTGTTGCCGATTCCGGGGATAAGAGCGAGCGTATCCTGGAGCGAACCCATTTTGCGGATCTGCTCAAACTGGTCAAGCAGATCGTTAAGGTCGAATTTATTCTGCAAAAGCTTCTTTTCAAGCTCGGCGGCTTTCTTCTCGTCGATTGCGGTTTCAGCCTTTTCAATCAGCGAAAGAACATCGCCCATTCCGAGAATTCTTGAAGCCATTCTGTCGGGATGGAAAACATCGAGATTGTCGAGCTTTTCGCCCGTGCCGACAAATTTAATTGGCTTGCCCGTGACCGCTCTTGCGGAAAGGGCGGCGCCGCCTCTTGTGTCGCCGTCAAGCTTTGTAAGGATAAGACCGTCAATGCCGAGAGCGTCGTCAAACGCCGTTGCAACATTAACTGCGTCCTGACCGGTCATTGAGTCAACAACAAGCAGAATTTCGTGAGGCTTGACTGCCGCTTTGACGGCTTTAAGCTCGTCCATAAGCTCCTCGTCAACATGAAGACGGCCTGCGGTGTCAAGGATAACATAGTCGTAACCTCGTTCTTTGGCAAGAGCAACGGCCTTTTCGGCAATCTCAACGGGATTTGTCTGACCCATTTCAAAAACGGGAACGCCGACCTGCTCGCCGACAACCTGAAGCTGTTTGATAGCGGCGGGGCGGTAGATGTCACAGGCGACAAGCAGAGGACGGTGATCCTCTTTTTTCAACATAAGAGCAAGCTTTGCGCAGTGAGTTGTTTTACCTGAGCCCTGCAATCCGCAGAGAAGAACGATTGTCGGGGGGTGGCTTGCATAGGCAAGGCGGCTTTTGGTTCCGCCCATTAGGCTGACAAGCTCCTCACGAACTATTTTAATAACCATCTGCGAGGGGGTGAGGCTTTCCATTACCTTTTCGCCGATGGCTTTTTCGGTTACGGTGTTTGTGAAATCCTTGGCAACCTTGTAGTTAACATCAGCTTCAAGCAGAGCCATCCGCACCTCACGCATTGCGCTGCGGACATCGGCTTCGGTTAAGCTGCCTTTACTGCGAAGATTTTTGAATGCGTTTTCAAGACGCTCGGAAAGACCTTCAAATGCCAATTTTTTCACCTCGGATTTTTATGTATTTTGTGCGTCAATGCTGATTATTCAAGCAGCGACATTGCCGCCGCCTTGATGCCGACGCTGTAGTCGTTGATTTCTTTTGAAAGACTGTGGCGGATGTTATAATCCGAAATGCGGTTGGCATAGTCAATTATATCATTAAGACTTTTTCGCATTTCCTCAAATCGCTTTGCCATGCCGAGCTTATTTTCCATTTCCTGAAGCTGGGTTTCGGCTCTCTTGATGGCGTCACGAACGCCCTGACGGGTGATGCCTTCGTTCTCTGCGATCTCGGAAAGAGAAAGGTCGTCATTGTAATAATATTCCAAAAAATCACGCTGTTTTGCGGTGAGCATTTCGCCGTAAAAATCGATTAATACGGCAATCTCATAGTTTTTTGCCAAATTTTGACCCTCCTTTCCTCAGCCTTAAAGCTTTTTTTGCAGAAAAAAGCGAATTAAAAACAAGTGCATCTGTAAAGCACAGTCACTTTACAGATGCCTATTATACTAAAAAAGAACGTCGTTGTCAAGCATAATTTTGTCGGCTTTTGCACGGCTTATCCACTTTTTTTGCCCGTTTCAGGTTGAAAAGTGAAAAAATATCCATAGTTTGTGGCAAAATCATGCCTGAGGCACAAGATGTATTCACTTTTTCACATTTATAATGTGGAAAACTTTTTCACACGCAGACGGTGTTCAGCGTCTGTAAAGCTGATACACTTTACAAAATCACTTCAATGTTACTATCGTAACGCCGTCCTCACCCTCGCCGTAAACGCCCAAACGGCTCGTTTTTACATAGGGCGACGATTTCAGATAGCGGGTTACTGCGCTTCTGAGCGCGCCTGTTCCCTTTCCGTGAACTATCGTAAATTCGCTGAGTCCCGTGCGAAGCCCCATATCAATGAATCTGTCAAGCTCAATCAGGCATTCGTCAACCGTCATGCCTCTCAGGTCAAGCCTTGTTGACGGCGACATGTTGAGCCTGCTTTCGCCCTGAAGCTTTGCCGTTGAGCGGGTCTCTTTTTTCTTCGGAGCATTTTCGCAAAGGCGCAGATTTGCAAGCTTGACTCTTGTTTTTATCGAGCCTGCCTGAACCTCAACATTGCCGTTTTTGTCGGCGGGTGAGAGAACTTTTGCGCTTTTGCCGATGTCACGGATTATAACCGTATCGCCCGCCTTGAGAGGACGGGGAAGCACATAGTTTTCATCATCGTCATCAATTCCGATAACGGGGTCTGCGGCGGAATCAATGGATTCAACGCCTCTCTTGACGAGCGCCTTTGCCCGCCTTGCAAGCTCGGCGGCGTCCTTGGTTTTCTGCTGTTCCTTTTTGAGCTTGTCCAGCTTCTGCAAAAGAGTGTATGCCTCAAGCTTGGCTTGCTCAACAACTCTGAGCGCCTGCGAACGGGCTTTTTCAATCTCCTGCTCACGGAGCGAAGAAATTTCCGCTTTCAGCTTTTCGGCGTCAGCCTTTTCTTTTTCGGCATTTTCAGCAAGCTGTTTTGCCCGGTCGTATTCATGCTCCATTTTCTGCCTTGTTTCTTCAAGGCGGTCAACAACATTTTCAAACGCCTTGTTTTCGCTTGAAACAAGCTCGCTTGCCCGCTTGATAACCTCGGGGTCAAGCCCGAGCTTTTCGCTGATTGCAAGGGCGTTCGATTTGCCGGGAACGCCGATAAGCAGGCGGTAGGTCGGGCGGAGAGTTGCAACATCAAATTCACAGCAGCCGTTTTCAACCCTCGGAGTTTCAAGCGCATAGGCTTTCAGCTCGGCATAGTGAGTTGTTGCGGCGATTTTTGCGCCCTTGAAATGCAGGGCTTCAAGGATTGAAATTGCAAGAGCGGCGCCCTCAACGGGGTCTGTTCCCGCTCCGAGCTCATCAATCAGAATAAGACTGCGCTCGTCTGCTTCATTATATATATCAATAATATTTGTCATGTGCGCCGAGAAGGTCGAGAGCGACTGCTCAATCGACTGCTCATCGCCGATGTCGGAAAGAATTTTATCAAAAACGGATATTTCGCTTCGGTCGGCTGCGGGAATCATAAGACCGCACATTGCCATCATTGAGAGCAGACCGAGCGTTTTTATTGAAACGGTTTTACCGCCCGTGTTCGGACCGGTTATAACGAGCGTGTCAAAATCCGAGCCGAGTGAGATATCAACGGGCACAACCTTTTTCGGGTCAATAAGCGGATGCCTTGCCGAACGGAGATTGATAACGCCTCTGTCGTTGAGAATCGGCGGTGCGGCTTTGATTTTATAGGCATACTGCGCTTTTGCAAAAATCAGATTCAGCTCAAGAGCGCATTCGTAGCTGTTTTTGATGCTGTCGGCAAAATCTCCCGCCTGAGCGGAAAGCTCGCTGAGAATGCGGTCGATTTCTTCACGCTCCTTGGTTTGCAGAACCCTTATTTCGTTGTTGGCTTCAACAACCGCCATCGGTTCGATGAATACGGTTGCGCCGCTTGCCGAGGTGTCATGCACAAGACCCGCAATTTCGCTGCGGTATTCGCTCTTGACAGGCACAACATATCTGCCGTTGCGCTGAGTGACGATATTTTCCTGAAGGAATTTTGAGTGAGTCTGAGAACGGGAGAATTTTTCGAGCTGTTCACGCACCTTGGCTTCCTGAATCCTGATTTTGCGCCTGATATCGGCAAGAGCGGGGGAAGCGTTGTCGGAAATTTCTTCCTCGGTGACAATGGCATTGAAAATTGCCGTTTCAAGATATTTATTCGGCGCAAGAGCGCTGAAAAGCGGGTCAAGAACGCACTCAACTCCTGCGTTTGAGGCTCTCCATTGAGAAAGAGTGCGGATAACTCTGAGCACTCCGCCGATGTCGAGCAGTTCTTTCGGGCTGAGCACGCTGCCTGCGTTGGCTCGGCTCAGAGCGTTGTTGACATTTTTAAGCCCGCCGAATGACGGACCGCCGAAACGGGCGAGGAGCATATGGGCGTCCTCAGTCTGCTTCAGCAAGGCTTTTGCAAGGTCAAGGTCGGTCTCGGGCTTCAGATGCTCGGCATTATAACGGGCATCCTCACAGCTTGTAAATTCCGCAAGCTTTTCGAGAACCTTGTCAAATTCAAGAGCCTTTGAATGTTTATCATATGAATTCATATAAATCTCCTATTTTTGTTAATGCGAGGAGAAACGGGAGCGGCGGTTATTCGGTTTCTTCGCCGCTTTCATCGGCTGAGGTTTCGGAGCTGTCCTCATCTGATGAGGTCTCCTCGTCTTCGGATGTGACGGTCTCTCCGTTTTCATCGGTCAAGGCTTCGGCGGTGGTTTCAGCCGCCGAGGTCAGCTCGGTGAACGGAACGGTTGCCGAGACAGGCTCGGTTTCGGGCGGACGGCTCTGCTTATCGGTTGTTCCGATAACCTCCTGACCGTCTGCCGCCTGAATCGAAGAAATATACATTCCTCCGCTGCGTTCACGCAGGGTTATTTTCATGTATTTGTCGGGCTCGGGAGCGGCATATTCGCCGTCGGCAACCTGAACCCACGCCTTGTTGCCGATATAGCCTACGCTCAGAATGACAGAGCTTCCCTGCTTTTCAATGTCGTAAACCTTGGGAGTGTAGGCGGATTCAACGCCCGTAATGGGCAGAATGTAGCTTTTGAGAGCGGCGTCATAGGTTATGTCGTATTCGCTCATGTTGATTGAAGAATGCATTGACGCAATGTCGATTTCCGTTCCGAAAAGGCCGATAAAATACTGCTCTATATCCGCCTGCGGAACAATGATTCCGATGGTGTCGCCCTCGGAATAGGGGTATTTGTCCGCTCCGTCCTCGCTCATAAGCAAAGCCCAGACTGCGCTGTTGAGAAGCTGAGAAACATCCGCCTGAGTAAGGTCGTCAAACGGGTCGGGGTCAAACATAACCACGGGAGTCAGCATCTTTTCGTATTCTTTTTTCTCGGCTGTTTTATCCGTCAGATTTCCGATGCCGTCAACCGACAGCTTGATAACGGTGACTGCGCCGATGATTGCGAGAATCACGGCGAGAATGCCGATGGGGAAGGCAAGCTTATTTTTCTTGCCCTTTTTGCTTTTATTCGTTGCCAATTCAATAACCTCCGTTGATTACCTTATCTGACCGTTGCCGCTGATAACATATTTTGAGCTGACCATGTGGGCAACGCCGAGCGGACCTCTTGCATGAAGCTTCTGGGTTGAAATTCCGATTTCTGCGCCGAAGCCGAATTCTCCGCCGTCGGTGAATCTTGTTGAAGCGTTGACATAAACTGCGGCGGCGTCAACCTGAGCTTTGAATTGCTCTGCGGCGGCGTAGCTGTCGGTGACAATCGCTTCGCTGTGACCCGTGCCGTATTTTGAGATATGCTCAATTGCTTCGTCAATGCTTTCAACAACCTTAACGCTGATTTTATAGTCAAGATATTCCTTTGCCCAGTCCTCGGGTGAGGCGGGCTTTGCATAGGGCAGAATTTCGCAAACAGCTTCATCGCCCATGATTTCAACGCCCTTTTCTTTCAGCCTGTCGCCGACGGCAAGCAGAGCAAGCTCGGCGATATCCTTGTGAACAAGCAGGCTTTCGCAGGCGTTGCAGACCGAAACACGGGAAGCCTTGGCGTTGACGACGATATCCGCCGCCATGTCAATATCTGCCGCAGCGTCAATATAAACATGGCAGTTGCCGACTCCCGTTTCGATAACGGGAACGGTGGCGTTTTCAACAACAGAGCGGATAAGCCCCGCTCCTCCTCTCGGAATCAGCAGGTCAACATAGCCGTTAAGGCGCATGAGGTCGGTTGTCGCCTGCCTTGAAATATTTTCAATAAGAATTATGCAGTCCTCGGGCAAGCCCGCCTGAGCGATTGCCTCCCTCATAACGGAAGCTATCGCTTTGTTGGAATTAACGGCTTCCTTGCCGCCTTTGAGAATAACCGAGTTGCCCGCCTTCAGGCATATCGCCGCCGCATCGGCGGTAACATTCGGCCTTGCTTCAAAAATAACCGCAATAACGCCGATGGGAACGGTGACTTTTTCGATTCTGAGACCGTTCGGTCTTGTTTCGCCGCAGAGAACTCTGCCGAGAGGGCTTTCGCTTTCGGCAACATGGCGCAGACCGCTTGCCATTGAAGCGATTCTGTCGCCTGAAAGGGTCAGGCGGTCAATCATAGCTTCGGACATGCCCGAAGCGGAGGCGGCTCTGATATCCTTTGAATTTTCTTCAAGAATATATTCCGTATTGTTTTCGAGCGCATCTGCGGCTGAGCGCAGGGCTTTATCGATAACCGCCGAGCCTGCTCTTGAAAGAATCCGCTGGGCTTCCTTTGAGCGAGCGCCGATTTCAATCATTTCATTCAATTTTCTCTACCTCCCGTGCCTTAAAGAAAGTGCCTATCTGCCTGCCGTCGATAACTTTATATATATCTTCGGGGTCTTCGCCGTTCATAACAACGGTGTTGATTCCGCTTTCGGTTGCAATCTGAGCGGCGTGAAGCTTTGTTATCATTCCGCCCGTTCCTCGGTCAGTTCCGCTGCCTCCCGCAAGAGCGAGAATGTCATCGGTTATTCCGTCAACGCTGCTGATGAGAACCGCATCGTCATTTTCTGCGGGATTTGCGCTGAAAAGTCCGTCAATATCGGTTAAGATAATCAGCATATCTGCGTCAATGATTTTAGCAACATGGGCTGAAAGGCTGTCGTTATCGCCGAAAACGATTTCCTCAACCGCAACGCTGTCATTCTCGTTGATTATCGGCAGAGAACCGTATTCAAACAGCTTCATAAATGTGTTGCGCAGATTGCGGTGTCTCTCCTCGTTTTCAAAGTCGTCTCTCGTAACAAGAAGCTGACCGATTGTGTTTCCGAATTCGCCAAAGAATTTGTCATAAAGGAACATAAGCTCGCATTGACCGACCGTTGCCGCCGCCTGCCTGCCCGGAGTGTCTTTCGGGCGTTCCTTCAAGCCGAGCTTGCCGACTCCGACTCCGATTGCGCCCGAGGTGACAAGCGCAATTTCAATGCCAGCATTTTTAAGGTCGCTGAGAACCATTGCAAGCTTTGAAAGGCGGCGAATGTTTATTTTGCCCGTGCTGTAGGTCAGGGTCGAAGTGCCGACCTTGACAACCATTCTTTTTATATCTCTTTTAATCATGTCTTTTTCCTCAAACAATACTCATGTATTTACGGTAATTCTTTTCGCTCCCGACATCGCCGACACAGCAGAGCGAAAGCTTTGAAAAATCAAAGATTTCTTTTGCTGTCTGCTTGATTTCGTCAAGCGTAACGCTTCTGACGGCTTTGATAACCTCTTCCTCGCTTCTCGGCCTGCCGTGGAGCAGAACTCCCTTGCCGTTCCGTGAAGCAATCGAAGAAACGCTTTCAAGGCTCATGACAAAGCCTGCAACGGTCTGTTCCTTTGCCCTTGCAAGCTCCTTTTCGGTCACGGTATCGGCAAATTCTGAGATTATTTTCAGCGTTTCGCCGATTGCCTGCTCCTCGGATTTTTTGCCAAGCCCCATGCATACGATGAATACCGCCGCATTGAGATGGGCAACATTAACGCAGTCAACCGAATAGGCTAAGCCGAGCTTTTCTCTTATCGTCTGGAACAGCCTTGATGAAGAAGACGCTCCGAGCATTGACGAAATGAGAGCGGCGCAGTCACGCCGTTTATCCGACATCGGAATCCCCGGGAAACCGAGAATGAGCTGATTTTGCATGAAATCTTTTTTTATGCGGTAAATTCCGGGCGAATAATCAGCCGAAACGGGTTTCAGATCAAAGCCCGTATTTTTCATGCCCGAAAAATATTTTTTGCAGATTTGAACGGCTTCGTCTTCGTCAAAATTGCCGCTGAAGCTGACAACCGTTCTTTCGGGAACATAAAACTTTTTCATGTGAGCCAAAAGACTTTCTCTCGTCACGGAATCGACGGTTTGATTTGTTCCGAGAATGTTGCTGCCGAGCATACTGCCGCTCCAGACCTTTTCATAGTAGGAATCGGCGCAGAGATCCTCCGGGCTGTCCTCATACATTGCGATTTCTTCCTTGATGACGCCTTTTTCAAGCTCAATATCCTCGGGCGAAAGCTTCGGATTCATTATCATGTCGCAGATAATGTCAAGAGCCTTTGCGCTGTGCTCCGAGAGCGTGTGAGCATAAAAGCAGGTCATTTCTTTGGCGGTGTATGCGTTGAGCACTCCGCCGATTTCGTCCATTTCAACCGCAATGTCAAGCGCCGAACGCTTTTCGGTGCCCTTAAAAAGCATGTGCTCGATAAAATGCGAGGTTCCTGCGGTTTCGGGAGTTTCAAAGCATGAGCCGCTGCCCACCCAAACCCCGAGAGAACAGGTCTTTGCATTACCGTTTTTCTGAATAACGATCCGAAGCCCGTTATCAAGAGTAATAGTTTTGAATTTATCCGTCATATGTTAACCCTGCTTGTTGTCAAAAATCAGTGTAATGCTGCCGAGAGTGATTTTGTCGCCCGTTTTGAGAAGCCGTTTTTTCTCAAGAGGTTTGCCGTTTATCAACACACCCGCATCGGACTTTATGCCGGTTATGTACCAGCCGGATTTTGTGCAGACAACAACGGCATGAAGCCTTGAAACGGTTGAATAATTCAGTATAATATCGCAGTTCTTGTGGCGGCCTATCGAGGTTTCACGGCTGACGAGGGGGAAAGAATCGTTGTTTGCCGTATTGATGAGCCTTGCTTTGCCCGCCGAGGGCGGCTTGCGCTTCAGAAGCGCCGAAAGGCACAGAGCAAGAACCGCAACCGCAAGAACGGGCAGGGCATAGTGCGAAATACGCAAAATAATATCAAGCATGATAATCTCCGTCTGTTTAGATTATATATAGTTTATATTAACATTATATATCCTAAAAGTCAATAATTGAAGAAACTTATTATTATTTTATATTGTATTTGACATTCAGAAGTTTAAGCGGTAAAATATAATGAACAATTATTGTATTAACGGGTGGATGTTATGAGCTGGATAGATTATCTGATAATCGCCGTGGCTGTTGCTGCGGTTATTTCGCTTGTTGTTAATAAAGTCAGAGAAATAAAGGGCAAGGGCTGCAGCGGATGCGGCGGCAACTGTTCGCAATGCGGCAAAGGATGTAAAAATGATGATGAAAAGCTATGATCTTGCGGTTGTCGGCGGTTGCTCTGCGGGGCTTGCGGCGGCAATCAACGCAAAAAGGCGCTTCCCGAATCTCAGCGTTGCGGTTATCGAAAAGCTGCCGAGAGTCGGCAAAAAACTGCTTGCAACGGGCAACGGAAAATGCAATATCACAAATTCGGGCGCTCTTGAGCATGAATATCAGAACAGGGGCTTTGCGGAGTACGCCCTGAACCGCTATCCGCCCGAAGCCGTGCTTGACTTTTTTTCATCGCTCGGCTTGCTCTGCCATTCCGATGACTGCGGAAGATATTATCCCCGAAGCAATGCGGCGGCGAGCGTTGTCGATGCGCTGAGATTTGAGCTTGAAAGGCTGAAAATCGATGTAATCTGCGACACTCCCGTGAAAGAAATAAAAAAGATAAAAGGCGGCTTTCTGATTAACAGAGAGATTTCGAGCGGAAAGCTGATAATTGCGGCGGGCGGCAGGTCTTCCCCTGCGCAGGGCTCCGATGGGAGCGGCTTTGAATTGGCAAAGGCGTTCGGTCATAAGATTACTCCGAGCGTTCCCGCGCTTGTTCCGCTCTGTGCGTCGCCGTCGATAACAAAGCCGATGAAAGGCGTCAGAGTCCGCAACGCAGAGCTGACCCTTAAAGGCTCGGGCGTTATTAAAAAAACGGTCGGTGAAATCCTTTTTACCGAGTACGGATTGTCGGGAATCGCCGCAATGGAGCTTGCTTCGGCGGCTCAGAAATATATTGACCGTGAAAAGGCATTTCCCTTTACACATATTGATTTTATGCCCGATATGGCGTTTGATGAATTGCTTGACTATTTGAATAATCTCAGCAAAATCAAGGGTTCCTGCGGATTGGATAATCTTCTGACGGGGTTTTTGCCCAAGGCGGTCGGAATTGCTATTTGTAAAGCGTCAAAGCTTTACAATTCGGATATGAGAATATCGGAGCTTTCGCCCCGTGACATGCGCTCCGTTGCTTCAAAAATCAAGGATTTTCCGCTTGAAGTGAGCGGAACGAGGGGCTTTAATAATTCTCAGGTGACGAGCGGCGGAGTTGAAGTTGCGGAGATAAACGAAAAAACTATGGGTTCAAAGCTTTGCAAGGGCTTGTATTTTGCAGGCGAAATAATTGATGTTGACGGCGGCTGCGGCGGCTTCAATCTTCAATGGGCTTGGTCGTCGGGTCTGCTTGCAGGGGAACTCGGGTGAGGTATTTTAATGATAAAAATTAATGAAATCAAGCTTCCGCTTGACAGCGACGAGAGCGAGCTTCGCCGTGCGGCGGCAAAGGCTCTGAGGTGCAAAGAAACAAAAATTAAATCTCTCAGCATTGTCAAAAAAGCGGTCGATTCGAGAAAAAAAGATAATATCCGTTTTGTATATAATGTTACGGTTGAGGTTGACTCGGACGAGGCGGCGTTAATTGCTCATGCGGGCAATTCAAAGGTTGAGGCGGCTGAGCCTTACCGCTACGAGATGCCCGAAATCAGGAGAACGAGCACTCTCAGACCGATTATTGCAGGCTTCGGACCTGCGGGATTTTTTGCGGCGCTCATTCTTGCAAGGGCGGGGCTTCGCCCGATAGT
>JBJEQC010000072.1:0-2724 GCA_051881555.1 Acutalibacteraceae bacterium | reverse complement strand
TGGGCGGCGAGGTTCGCTTCGGCTGTAAGCTGACCGATATTATCGTTGCAAACGGAGTTGTTCAGGGAATAACCTGCGTCAGCTCCGACGGTTCTGGCGAGGATATCGAAACCGATACGCTGCTTCTCTGCATCGGTCATTCGGCGAGAGATACGGTTGAAATGCTTTATAAAAAGGGAATAAAAATCATGCAGAAGCCGTTTTCGGTCGGCGTTCGTATTGAGCATCCGAGGGAGCTTATCGATAAAGCGCAGTACGGCTCTTTTGCGGGTCATCCCGCACTCGGAGCGGCGGATTATAAGCTTGCGTGCCACCCCGAGCACGGCAGAGGAGCATATACATTTTGCATGTGTCCGGGCGGAACGGTCGTTGCCGCTGCCTCGGAGGAAGGTCATGTTGTTGTTAACGGCATGAGCGAATACGCCCGTGACGGCGAAAATTCAAACTCCGCCCTGCTTGTCGGCATTGAACCCGAGAATTTCGGGAGCGACCACCCTCTTGCGGGAATGGAGCTTCAGAGAAAAATTGAGAAAACCGCTTTTGAACTCGGCGGAGGCGATTACAGCGCCCCATGCCAGACCGTCGGTGATTTTCTCGGCGGCGTTGCATCAAAAAAGCTTTCATATGTCAATCCGACCTGCGCAACGGGCGTTACTCCCGGCGATATCCGCAAGGTTCTGCCCGAAAGGGTGACGGACACAATGGCTCAGGCGATTGTTAAAATGGATAAAAGCCTTAACGGTTTCGCTTTGCCGGACGCCGTTCTGACCGCACCCGAAACCCGAAGCTCTGCACCCGTCAGAATTCTCAGGGACGAGCTGTATCAGGCAAACATCAGAGGGCTTTATCCATGCGGCGAGGGAGCGGGTTATGCGGGCGGCATAGTCTCCGCCGCAGTTGACGGAATCCGCTGTGCCCATGCGGTTCTGATCGACGAAAGTGACGAGTGGTAAAAAAACTATAGTATTTGAACAGCTTCGTTTGCTCCATGCAAGCGGAGCTGTTTATTATCTGCCCGCAACTCAAAAATAATCATATTTATGCACGGCGTTCTCATATAATCAAGTAAAATCACTTACTGCGGGGGAATTCAAATGGATAACGGTTTTCAGTATCCGCCGTCACAGCGAACCGAGCGGGAGGAATACAGAAGCAGATTCAGATTCACCGATGAGGATGCTCCGAAAAGAAGCAAGGCTTCGCAGAGAGACGCCAAAACAAAAACGGATTATCTTGTCAGGCTCATCCTGCTTCAGAGCGTTTTATGCATTCTGATTGTCGGCGGTGTTTTTCTCGTTTCAAAGATAAGCCCGACGGCTTACGAAAAAATAAAAACCGATTACGGCAGGATTATGCAGAGAGATATGTCGGCGGGAGAGGTGATGGGTCAAATAAAGAACGCCGCCGAATTTGTGTTCAAGCCCGCCGATATCGCCGAGAGTGTTGACGGTGCGGAAAGCGCCGCAACAACCGCCGCTCCCGAGCTCAGCGAAGAATATTCGGTCAACTCTTATCAGGTGACGAGCGACGACACGGGAGAGACCGTTGCGGTCGGCGAGATAGTCGGCGAGGGCTCGGGCGGCGGCGACATGGAGAAAAAAGAGGCGGCGGAGGGAACCTCGTTTGCGCCTTATCATGTCAGCGTCAAGCCGGTTTTGCCCGTGAAAAATGCGAGAATAACATCAAAATTCGGCTACAGAACAAATCCCATATCGGGGAACTACGGCTTTCATACGGGGCTTGACCTTGCGGCGGAGGAGGGGACTCCCGTTTCTGCTTCATTTTACGGCAAAGTTATTGAAACGGGTGAGAGCGATGTCTGGGGCAAATATATTCTTATGGAGCATTCCGACAGCTTCGGAACCTATTACTGCCATCTTTCCGAAATTTATGCGGAGGAGGGCGCCGTCATAAGACAGGGCGAAACAATAGGACTTGTCGGCTCAACGGGTTGGTCAACGGGTCCGCACCTTCATTTTGAGGTCAGGATAAACGGAATAAGGGTTAATCCCGAACCTCTGCTTTATCCTGAAAGCGAAGATGAAACTTAATTTTGCGGGAACCGCAGTTAAAATCAATGTTTCATTTGCCGCCGCAGTAACGCTGACATTGATTGTTGATGAAAGCGGGCTGTGCGCCCTTGCGCTGTTTTGCTGTATTATCCATGAAGCGGGGCATATCATTTGCCTGTTGATTCTCGGTGAAAAGCCGTCGGTTATCGAGCTTTCTTTTTACGGAATAAGGCTTGAACGCAGTTTGCCCGAGCGTATGGGAGGCTTTGACGAAATCCTTGTTCTGGCTTCGGGTCCTGCGGCGAATCTCGTGCTCTCCGCCTTGCTTCTGCCGTTCGGCGCTCACGGCGGAGGAATCAAAACAGCGGCGGCGGCAAGCCTTTGCGTTGCGGCGTTTAATCTTCTTCCCTGCAGACCGCTTGACGGCGGAAACATTCTCCGGTATGCGCTCAGCCGTTTCGGGAACGACGAAAAAGCAGAAAGAATCTGTTTTTTCGTCTCCTGCGGCGTGATTGCTCCGATGTTTGCGGCGGGGATGGCGCTTTTGTTCAGAAGCGGCAATTTTACCCTTGCGGCGGTTTCACTTTATCTTGCCGCAGCTTTGTTTTTGGATAAAAGAGAAAAGAACATATAATATATCCAAATACCGCTTTTTTAGGCAGAAGCCTGCCGGTAAAAAGCGGTATTTGATTTTTATGTTTAAGTATGATAT
>JBJEQC010000071.1:0-5404 GCA_051881555.1 Acutalibacteraceae bacterium | reverse complement strand
TTTTCGGTTGTGAGCAGCTTGATGATTTTAGGCTGGATAAGCGGAATGAGCGCCATATATGAATACGCCGCAACCGCAATCGGTGCCAACAAATGGTCTGCAAGCTTTGTCGTTACGAGAATCGCCGTCGGGCCGTCTGCGCCGCCGATGATGCCGATTGAAGCCGCTTCCTCGGGCGAGAAGCCGAGCAGGAGAGCGAGAACAAAGGCAATGTAGATGCCGAGCTGAGCGGCCGCTCCGAGAAGCAGGCTGACGGGGTTTGCAAGCAGAGGTCCGAAGTCGGTCATTGCGCCGATTCCGAGGAAAATAAGGCAGGGGAATATTGAACTCTTGACACCTGCATAAATAAGCCTCAGAACGCCGCTGTCATACCAATGAGCGCCCTCAACTATGTTTGAGGTGTCCATAAGTCCCGTTGGGTCGGCCATAAGACCTGCGTTGGGCAGGTTGGCAAGGAGAATTCCGAAGCCGATGGGAACGAGCAGTAAAGGCTCGAATTTTTTAACGATTGCAAGATATAAGAGAACGAAAGAAATGAGGATCATAACAAGCTGTTGCCACTGAAGCGAAGCAAAGCCCGAATTGGTCCATATTCCTTGGAGTATCTCGAGTAAATCCATATTGCCCTCCTTAGCCTATAACGGCAAGGACGGCATCGGTTTCAACTGTTGAACCCTTCTGAACGAGGAGCTGTTTAACGGTGCCTGCTGCGGGAGCAACGATTTCGTTTTCCATTTTCATTGCTTCAAGAATGAAGAGAACTTCGCCTGCGCTGACTGCTTCGCCCTGAGCCTTGTTGACTGCAAGGATTGTGCCGGGCATCGGAGCAGTTATCTTTGTTCCGTCTGCGGGGGCAACGGGTGCTGCGGGAGCGGCAGGTGCCGGAGCAGCGGCGGGAGCGGGAGCAGGTGCGGCGGCAGGAGCAGGAGCTGCAGCGGGTGCAGGAGCTGCAACGGGAGCAGCGGCGCCTACGGGAGCGTCGGTAACGCTTGTGATAACAGCCTGGGTTTCTTCAACCTCAACCTCATATATTTTACCGTTAAGATTAACTGAATATTTCATTGTTATTTATCCTCCACTTTTTTGATAGATTTGAAGCTCAGTCTTTCGAGCGGAATACCGCTTTCGTGGCTGACAAGCGCCATGATGACCGCCGCTTCGGGTTCTTCAACATCGGTCAGTTCAAGCACCTTTTTGATTGATCTGAATCTGAGATTGCTCAGCGGAATGCCGCTTTTGTCGCTGACGAGAGCCATGATAACGGCGGCTGTGGGTTCGTCAACTCCCGAAAGCTCAATTCCCGACGGAGCCGCAGAAACGGCGGCGGGTGCGGGAACGGGAGCAGGAGCGGAAACGGCTGCCGGAGCGGAAGAAGCGGAGGACTCCGCCGAATCCGAATCTTCTTTTTTGACAAAGGTTCTGACAACCTTTGAAATCAGGAAAATCGAAACCGCAATGATTGCAAGCTCAAACATAACAACAAGGATTCCGACTGCCGCAATGGGGAGATTATTGAGAATGGTTGAAAATCTGCCGGGAATCCCGGTGAACATTTCTTTGAATTCTGCGCCGATTGCGCTGATCTGGCTTATGAAATCGGACATTTTCCCCCTCCTCAGTTATTAATCTTATTGATGGAATAGGTGAAAGTATTCTTCTTTTTCATATCTCTTTTATCGAAGAATGCTTCAGCCTGAGCGGGGAACGCAATGTAGGAAAGAACATCCTCATCGCAGGTTGCTTTGTCGCCGAGATATTCTCTTGCGGCTTCAACGCCGGGTTCAAGAGTGTCCGCAAATCTGCCGGTGAAGGGCTTCTCGTCGCCGAGAACGAGCTTCTGAAGCTCCTCGCTGACCTTGCCGGGTGCTTTGCCGTATTCGCCCTTGATGTAGCTCTTGACTTCCTTTGAAATGTTCTTGTATCTTTCGCCTGCAAGAACATTTGCGGTTGCCTGAACGCCGACCATCTGGCTCATCGGGGTAACAAGCGGGGGATAGCCGAGGTCTTCACGGACTCTGGGAGTTTCAAGAAGAACCTCGTCAAGCTTGTCGAGCTTTTTCTGAGCGGTGAGCTGAGCAACAAGGTTTGAAAGCATTCCGCCGGGAATCTGATAAATCAGGGCGTCGGTCTGAGTGCCCATAACAACGGGATTGAGCAGACCGCTTTCAAGAGCCTTTGCACGCACGGGCTTGAAAAAGTCGTTTATTTCCTTGCAAACCTTCTCGTCAACATCAACCTCATATCCGTACTGCTTGAGGGTGTAAACGAGGGTTTCGGTTGCGGGCTGAGAAGTGCCGCCCGAGAAGCAGGAAATAGCCGAATCGATAACATCCGCACCGGCTTCAACGCATTTGAGCAGAGTCATGAAGCCGAGACCTGTTGTTGAATGAGTGTGAACAACGATGGGAACCTTGACATTCTCTTTGAGAGCCTTAACAAGGTCGTAGCCCTCCTTGGGGCTCATGATGCCCGCCATGTCCTTAACGCAGATTGACTGAACGCCGAGAGCCTCAATCTCTTTTGCAAGCTTGACATAGCTTTCGAGATTGTGAATGGGGCTGAGGGTGTAGCAGATTGTTCCCGAAGCATGAGCGCCGTTTTTGAGGGTTTCGTCAACGGCAACCTCGATGTTGCGGACATCGTTGAGGGCGTCAAATATTCTGATGATGTCGATTCCGTTTTCAATGCTCTTTTTAACAAAAAGACGGACAACATCGTCGGGGTAATGCTTGTAGCCCAGAAGATTCTGACCTCTGAGAAGCATCTGAAGCTTGGTGTTGGGGCAGGCTGCTCTGATTTTTCTCAGCCTCTCCCACGGGTCTTCGTCGAGGTAGCGCAGGCATGAATCGAATGTTGCGCCGCCCCAGCACTCAAGAGAATAATAGCCCGCCTTATCCAGCTTTGAAAGAACAGGCTCGAATGCCGAGAACGGCATACGGGTTGCTATCAATGACTGGTTGGCGTCTCTGAGTACGGTTTCGGTAAAATTAACCTTCATTTCAGATATCATCCTTTCTATAAAGAAAACAGGGCGGGCAGCCGCCCTGAATAAATCAGAATTCGATGCGTGAGGCAATGTAATCCTCAAGAGCGTCGATTGAAATGCGCTCCTGCTGCATTGTGTCTCTGTCTCTGACGGTGACGCAGCCGTCCTCAAGGGAATCAAAGTCAAAGGTGATGCAGATGGGAGTGCCGATTTCGTCCTCACGGCGGTAACGCTTGCCGATTGAGCCTGTCTCGTCAAAGTCAACCATGAACTTCTTCTGGAGCTTCTCATAAACCTTGAGAGCGTCGGGAGAAAGCTTCTTTGAAAGAGGAAGAACAGCCGCTTTGAACGGAGCAACGGCGGGATTCAGATGAAGAACAACTCTTATGTCATTCTTCTCGGCGTCAAGAACCTCCTCGTCATATGCTTCGCAGAGCAGGGCAAGAACGGTTCTGTCAAGGCCGTAGGTGGATTCTATGATAAAGGGAATGAATTTTTCGTTGGTTTCGGGGTCAAGATATTCCATTTTCTGACCGCTGTATTCCTGATGTCTGGTAAGGTCGAAATTGGTTCTGTTGTGAGTACCGTTGATTTCGCCCCAGCCGAACGGGAACAGGAATTCGATGTCGCAAGCCGCTTTTGCGTAGTGAGCAAGCTTTTCGTGGTCATGGAAGCGGAGATTTTCGGGAGCAATGCCGAGATCCTGATAGTATTTTAAGCCGTAAGCCTTGAAATACTCATAAAGGTCGGTGTCAGTTCCCTCTTTGCAGAAGGTTTGGAACTCCATCTGCTCGAATTCAATCGTGCGGAAGGTGAAGTTGCCGGGAGTAATCTCGTTTCTGAAAGCCTTGCCGATCTGACCGATGCTGAACGGGAGCTTGGCTCTCATCGAACGCTGAACATTAAGGAAGTTAACATATTCGCCCTGAGCGTTCTCGGGGCGGAGATAAATAACGCTCTTTGCGTCATTGGTAACGCCTCTGAAGGTCTGGAACATCAGATTGAACTCTCTGATCGGGGTGAAATTGTGCTTGCCGCAGTTGGGGCAGGGAATCGAATGAGCCTTGATGAACTCAAACATTTCATCCTTTGTCATGCCGTCTGCATGAGCCTCGGGGTCAAAATCGTCAATGAGATTGTCGGCTCTGTGACGCATTTTGCACTCCTTGCAGTCAAGCAGAGGGTCGGAGAAGCTGGCAACATGGCCGCTTGCCTCCCAGACTCTGGGGTGCATGAGAATATCGGCGTCAACCTCATAGCTGTTTTTTCTCTCCTGAATAAATCTCTTGCGCCAGGTGTCCTTGACATTGTTTTTGAGCCTTGCGCCGAGAGGACCGTAGTCCCAGGTGTTGGCAAGTCCGCCGTAAATGTCACTGCCGGCGAAAATGAAGCCTCTGCCCTTGCAAAGGGCAACGATTTTATCCATGGTTTTTTCGGTATTTTTCATCATATCCAAAACTCCCGCCATTATAATACTATTTCAATTATCATACATTAATTATGCCCCAAAGTCAATATTTACCGACCCGAAAAAGGGCAGAAAAAAAGCCGCAAAATGCGGCTTTTTTTGGTTAAATGTGCTATTTACGGCAAAATATGCAGGGTTCGGCGTCCCCGACGAACCGATTCGCCATAGGCGAATAATTTAATAAAACTTTATTAACAATATATTCTTCATAAATCCAAAACGGCGGGAGCAAGCCCCCGCCCTACCGTGGATACTGCAAAATCCGTTATTTCTCCTTTTTGGGACGATGTAGGCATCGTCCCCTACAAATTGAAAAAACAAATCGTAGGGACAGCCCTTGCGGCTGTCCGTAAAAACAGCAGAAACCATCGGCAACACGGTAGGGGCGAACTGCGTTCGCCCGCCGGAAAACGCTTGGTATCAAAGCAATTTTCTCGTAGGGAACGCTGTCCTCAGCGTTCCGAAAATCAATATTAATTCAATTAATCCGTACCTTGCCAATCCTCAGCCCTACGGGCAGTGATTTGCCTCCCTCGTGAGGGAGGTGGCACGGCGTAAGCCGTGACGGAGGGAGTTAACTAAGGAGCCCATGCAATAGGCTGTTGCTTCATTGGCCTCCTTAGAAAAGGTCGATTCCCCCGCAGTGCGGGGGAAATGTCTGCGAAGCAGACAAAGAGGGACGGCGCTGTCAGCGTGGATTTTGCGAAGCAAAAGACGGAGGATTGATAAGAAAACGGGAAATTTTTTAATAAAACGCACAAATTCACGAAAATCCGTAGGGTTCGGCGTCCCCGACGAACCGATTCGCCATAGGCAAATAATAAATCGTTTTATCGGGGCTGATTATTTTTATGCGCTTGCATCAGCTTTTTTATTATCTCAATGCTTTTATCTACCTCACGCTGTGGAATTGTAACGGTAATTTTTGAAGTTGCTGTTTGAATTAAAAT
>JBJEQC010000070.1:0-5412 GCA_051881555.1 Acutalibacteraceae bacterium | reverse complement strand
GCCTGCTGTGTATGGGAATTTGAAAAAATCAGAGAGGGCGGCGGACTCGGCATATTCTGCCACCCCTATTGGATTTCAAATCTCTATCAGGTTCCCGTGAGCTTCACGGATTATATGCTTGAAACTCATCCGTTTGACGCTTTTGAGGTTCTCGGCGGAGAGGATTATTATGAGCAGAACGGTTTTCAGACCCTTAAATATTATGAAATGAAATCAAAGGGAATCAATTTCCCGATTGTCGGCAGTACAGACACTCATCAGTCGTTCAACTCGTCAAAGGGCTTCGTTGCCGAAACCATGGTTTTCGCTCCGAAGAACGAAAAGGATTCAATAATTGCATCAATTAAAGATTATTATTCGGTTGCGATTGATACCATCGGCAGCGATTATAAGCTTGTCGGCGATTACCGACTTTCGGTTTATGCGAGATTCCTGCTTGAGGATTTCTTCCCGCTTCACGATGAGCTTTGCTTTGAAGAGGGCAGGGCGATGAAGGACTATGCGTGCGGAGTTGAGGGCGCAAAGGAAACCCTTGAATTTATCGGCGGCAGAATGAAAAAACAGAGAGAAAAATACTTTGCTTTCTGAAATATCGGACAGATTTGACGCTGTGGGGTAAAATTCCCCACGGCGTTTTTTGTGTCCGTTTATTTTGACGGAATTAATGAATATAATAGGGTTAAAGTTGAAATGAGGGATTCAGATGAAAGTATTAAAAAGCACAAAATGGCTTTATGTTGCATTTTGCCTGCTCTTAATCGGAGCGGGATTATGCATGGCTATATGGCCGACCGTATCGATGACGGTTATGAGCTACATCATCGGTGCGCTGATATTAGCTTTCGGAATAATCAGAATAGTCGGTTATTTTGCGGATGATTATTACTGCATTGCCTTTCAGTTTGATTTGGCGTTGGGGATTTTTGCTTCGGTTATAGGCATTGCAGTATTAATCCATCCGAAATGGATAATGGCGTCCTTGCCGATTGCGATTGGTCTGTTCGTTTTGGTTGACGGATTGTTTTCGGTTCAGAGTGCTATTGACGCAAAAAAATTCGGCATTCGCCGCTGGTGGCTGATTCTGATTTTCTCGATACTGACGGTCGGAATAGGGCTTGTGATGATTTTCAATCCCGTGAGAAGCGCAGAGGTTCTTGCCGTTATAACGGGCATTGCGCTCATTGCGTCAGGCGTTGAAGCACTGATTGTTGCGCTCCAGACGGTTAAAATCAAAAAAGCCGTCAAAGACCGTTCACCAATTGAAGTAGAATATGTTGAAATAAATGAAAGAAAGGATAATTGAAATGAGCTCAAAGAACGCAACCTTTGCAAAGTATGTGTGGATTTTTGCGGTTTGCTGTGTAACGGGTTTCGTTGTTGAAACTCTTTGGTGCTATTTCAGACACGGCTACATCGAGAGCCGCAAATCGCTTGTCTACGGCCCGCTGAGCGTTGCCTACGGAATGGGCGGAGTGCTTCTGACGGCGGTTCTGAGCCACTTCCGCACCTCGTCGCTGTGGCAGGTGTTCCTTGTATCTTTCCTTGTCGGCACGGTTGCCGAATATATCTGCTCGCTCGGTCAGGAGATTGTTTTCGGCTCTGTTGCATGGGATTACAGCGACCTTCCTCTTAACATAAACGGCAGAGTATGCCTGCTCTATTCAATCTTTTGGGGCGTTCTCGGAATCGGATGGGTGAAGCTGATAATGCCGCTGACCGATAAGCTTGTCGGCGCAATTCCGATGAATCTGAACAATGTGCTTGTCTGGGCGTTTGTTGCGTTCTTCGTCTTTGACGCAGGGCTTTCCGCTGCGGCGGCTCTCAGAATGAACGAGAGAGAAAAGGGCGTTCAGGCAAACAACAGGATTGAAGTTTTTCTTGATAATCATTTTGACGACGAAAGAATGCATAAAATATATGCAAACTCTCAGGAAGTCAAAAAATAACATAGCCTGTTTCTTTTTCTTCATGTGTTTATATAGCGAAAGCAGCGAGTGTGCCAAATGCCGCTCGCTGCTTTCGTTTATGTCATGTTTTATTATTTCATCGCAATAACCGTAACTGCGGAAATGACCGACTGAATCATGCAGTATCTGAAAATAACCTGAGTGTTTGACCAGCCCTTGTTCTTTCTGAAATGGTCGTGCAGGGGAGTGCGGATTTTTTTGAATGCGTTGATGTGAAGAAATCTAATCAGCGAAACCTTAGCTATTCCGAGCAGACCGTCAAGGCAAATCATAAAGCAGAGCGGAATAACAAGAAGAATGTTGCCGCTCTTGAGAATGCAGATGCACAGGAAAAGCCCGAGGGCTCTTGAGCCTGCGTCGCCCATGAGCATTGTGCTCGGCTCGGCGTTTTTCCAAAGATAGGGCAGGAGAGTGAGAATCATAATCGCCGTGAGCAGATACATATTCTTTTCCATGCCGAGAATGTGACCTGCGGCGGCAACGGAAATGAGCGAAACGATTGTAAGGCTCGTGCAGAAGCCGTCGATTCCGTCGGAGCAGTTGACGGCATTAATGAGCATCCAGACAAGCACGGCGGCTATAATGCCGAAAACAATGGGGTTGATATGAAGGCTCATTCCGAAAAAGCGAACCGAGGTTAATTCACGGTTGAAATAAACGAAGTTTGCGGCGGTCAGAGCGGAAATAACAAGGTCGATAAGTCCTTTTTTGTATTCGCCCCAGGGCTTTTCGGAGCGGTCGTCAAGATAGCCCGAAAGCATTCCGAGGAAAATCAGAATATAATAGAAACCATATTCAAGCGAAATCGGAACGAAAATCAGAGCCGTGATGATGAATGAGCAGACGAAAATAATTCCCGCTCCTCTGATTTTTCCTGCGGAGAGAGCACCGTTGAATGCAAATTCTCTGCCGTGGTCTCTCGGAAGCTTGCCTTTGAACAGGGCGAGCAGAGCGGCGCAGAGAATAACCGAAACCGCAACGAGAAGAAGATAAGCCGCCTTTGCGGGTAAAATTGATATCATTGAAATGACCTCCTTAACAGAGAAAGAATAACACAAATTTATCTGTTTTTCAACCTGAAATTCAATTGACTTGAAGATTTTCGGGTTATATAATATTTTTATTAAAAATCCGCATTCTGTGGCGGTAAAAATGAGGTTTTGCAGATGAAAGTAATTGCAATCGGAGAAATAATATTTGATATTTTCGGCGAAGAATCAAAAATCGGCGGTGCTCCGCTTAATTTCTGCGCTCATTGCGCCCGCCTCGGGGCGGAAAGTGCGATAATATCGTCGGTCGGCGGCGATAACCTCGGTGAAAACGCTCTTGAAATGCTCGGAAAGTTCGGAGTAAAAACCGATTTTGTCCGAAAAAATGCTTTCCCGACGGGTCAATGCCTTGTAACGCTGAAAAACGGAACGCCCGAATACAATGTTCTTCGCCCTGCGGCTTATGACAAAATCACGGCGGATAATGAGATAATAAAAGAAATATCCGCTTTCAACGCCGATGTTTTTGCGTTCGGAACGCTGATTCAGCGTGACCCCGTTTCAAGAAAAGCAGTAAAAGATATCCTTCAAAACTGCGAATTTCCGCATATTTTCTGCGATATCAACCTGCGACCCGGCTGCTTTGACGCCGAAAGCACGCGCCTTTGCCTTGAAAATGCCGATATTCTGAAAATCAGCTCCGAGGAAGAGCCTCTGCTTGCCGAGTTCGGATTTTATGAGCAATCGGATGATGAAAGAAAAACGGTTCTTAACATCTGCGATAAATTCCCGAACATTGAAGTTCTGCTTTTCACAAAGGGCGAAAACGGTTCGCTCGTCTACAGAAAGTCCGAAAACGGATTTTACGGTATTCCGAGCGTGAAAACCGAGGTTGTTTCAACCGTCGGCGCAGGCGACAGCTATTCTGCGGCGTTTATCTGCGAATATTTCAAAAGCGAAAATATTCTTGAAGCCGCCGAAGCGGGAGCCGCTCTCAGCTCGTTCGTTGTTTCACGCAAAGAAGCCGTTCCGATGTCGGAATAATATCCGCTCATTCGCAAATGATATTTCAGGTGATAAAATGTCAAAAATGAGAGAATATTTTATGTGCTTTGCGCTCGGAGCGGTGATATACGGGCTTATCGAGGTCATTTCAAGGGGCTACACCCATTGGACAATGGCGCTCACGGGCGGAGTGGTCATGGTTCTGCTGAATCTTATTAACCGAAGCGGAAGGCTGAACCTTTTTGTCCGCTGTCTGCTCGGTGCGGTTGTAATAACAAGCCTTGAATTTGCCGTCGGCATGGTTGTCAATGTCGCCCTCGGCTGGAATGTTTGGGATTATTCCGACAAAGCGTTTAATCTTTACGGTCAGATCTGCCCGCTGTTTTCGCTCGGGTGGTTTTTTCTCAGCATTCCCGCTTTTTGGATATGCGGGTTTGTTGAAGAAAAACTGAGCGGTCGGAATCACGCCGAGGCGATATAGTTCTTGATGCCTTTAACGGTTGCGGCGGCGAGGATGTCTCGGTTTTCAGCCGTCTGAAGAATTTCGCATTCTTCGGGGTTTGAAACGAAGCCGTATTCAATCAGAATGGCGGGGCATTCCTCAACTCTTGCAACCCTGAACGCATAGAAGCTTGCGCCTCTGCTGATTTTATTTTTAAATTCAACGGATTTATTCTTATATATTTCATCTTTATATGCATTTACAATGCTTGTATGAATCGCCTTTGCGAGCGGCTGAGAATAAGCCCTGTAATAAAAAGCCGAGGTTCCCATGGCGGAAGCCGAACTGCTTGAATCGCAATGAACAGCGATGAACATGTCGGGATTCCGGTTTCTGACATCTTCGTTCCGCTCGGCGTAGCAGACCCATTTATCCGTGGTTCTTGTCATAATGACCTTTGCGCCCTCGGCTTCAAGAAGCTCTTTTATTTTGGTTGCAATTGAGAGATTAATCTGCTTTTCAAGCCCGAATGATGAGGACGAAACGGCGCAGACGGCGCCCGAATCGATGCCGCCGTGGCCGGGGTCGAGCATGATTGTGTATCCGCTGAGCGATTCCGACGGCTTATGACTGATGGTGATAACAAGGTTGCCGTCGCTGTTGTATTCATAGTGGAAGCCGTAGAACTTGCCTTTGTTTGCAAGCTCAAACGAAAGAGTGGCGGTTGAATCGGCTTTATTTACCGTCCATTTACCGCTCTTGCACACGGAGTTCATCAGCGAAAGGCTTCCCTCGGCTGAGTCCGTGTCGCTGAATACGATTTCAAAGCCCGTGCAGTCGAGCGACGAAACCGCAACGGGTCTGCCGTTATAAGATGAGTAACTCTGACCCGTTATTTTTGCGTTGAAAGTGACCGAGCGGTTCATTTCAAGCACAATAACGGTTTTTCCGCTTGCCGCACTGCATGAGAGAACTTTTATTGAGTTTTTCGGCATAACATAGCCGTTTT
>JBJEQC010000069.1:0-5424 GCA_051881555.1 Acutalibacteraceae bacterium | reverse complement strand
GGGAGAGATTGAATAATGCATCCACTTTCCATCTTTCCGTCCGACAACAACTCCCGAATCGCAAAGGATTTTCATGTGGTGGGACAGCGTGGGCTGGGTAACATTGAGTTCTTCCAAAAGACGACAGCCGCATTTTTCGCCCGTGCGCAGAAGCTTCAGAATGCGAATACGGTTTTCATCGCAGAACGCCTTAAAAATTTCGGCGGTTTTCTTTTCATCAAAATCCAAGCTCTCGCCTCCCATAGATAATTATCTATATGATATTATATTCATTACATAGATATTTGTCAATAGGTTTGATGAAAAAATGATTTTATTTTATAAACGAAAACGCCATAACCACAATGCCCAGAATGACAAGCACGACGCCCGTTGCCCTGTTGAGAGTTTTGGGCGTTGCTTTGTTTGCAAAAACAGCGGCGATTCTTGCCCAGATGAAAGTGAAAATAACGCAAAGAGCGAAAATGAGCCAATCGGGCGAACCGCCGATTGAAAAATGCGAAACTGCTCCCGTCAGAGCCGTAAACGCCATGATAAATACGCTCGTTCCGACGGCGGTTTTAAGCTCATAGCCGATAACGCTCGTAAGAATTAACAGCATCATCATTCCGCCGCCCGCTCCGACAAAGCCGCAGATAAAGCCGATTACCGTTCCGCAAATCAAAGACTGAATAACTCTCTTTTTGGCTGAAACGGATTGCATGGCTTCCTTGGTTGTCATAACGGGTCTGACGATGAATTTAATTCCCAAAAGGAAGGTCATAAACACCGAAAAGTTGCCCATCGCCGTTGACGGCACAAGGCTTGAAACATAACTGCCGACAACCGTAAACGCCAGGACGCTTCCCATCATAACCAAGCCGTTTCTGACATCAAGATTCTTGTTTTTGCCGTAGGTATAGGCCGAAACTGCGCTCGCAAGCACATCGGACGAAAGCGCAATTCCGACTGCCGTGTAGGGTTCAATGCCCAAAAATGTAACAAGCATCGGCGTAATGACCGCCGCCGCACTCATGCCCGCAAAGCCCGTGCCGAGTCCTGCGCCCATGCCTGCAAAAAAAGTGACGGCAATTTTAATCAGCAAATCCATTTTATTTTCTCTCCTTACAAATGCTTTCAAGATTCGTTCTTATTTTCTCAACAACGCCACAGAACCGACTGCGGCTTTCTTCATCAATTCCGCTGAAAAGGCTCTCAAAAAATTCTGCCTGAACCTGTCTGCCCTTTTCAATGACGGGTTTTGCTTTCTCCGTGCAAATCAGCACGGTCTTTCTTCTGTCCTTTGAATCGGGCATTCTTTCAAGAAAGCCCTCTTTGACGAGCTTTTCAACATTCACCGAAACAAGATTCGCTTTCAGCCCTCTGATTTCAACAATATCCCTCGCCGTGTTGTAATTCGGGTTGTTTGCAAGGAACATCAGAATATCAAACGCCGTCTGCGGCATCTGAATTTCTCTGCAAAGCGGTCTGCACATTGCGCAGTAAGCTTCGAGCAGATTATGGGCAAATTTTATGCTTATATTATTCTCCGTAGCTCTCACCTCAATTAGTTCAATTTTGAACAATTCATTTTTGAACAGTATTATAGTACCCTTTTCGGCAAATGTCAACCGAAAAGCAAAAAATATCTTGACATTCACGCTCAACGCTGATATAATAACAGCAGTTATATAACAGATGTTATTTATCAAGGAGGTTATGCCATGCCGCCGAAAACAAAATTCACCAAAGACGGTATAATCAATGCGGCGTTTGAGCTTGTCAGAAGCCGAGGCGCGGATTCGCTCAGCGCAAGGTCGCTTGCAAAGGAGCTCGGTTCATCAACAGCGCCAATATTCTCTGCGTTTTCAAGCATTGACGAGGTGCGTGCCGCCGTCACCGAAAAGGCGAAAGCACTTTATGCGGAATACCTGAGAGAGGGCATGAGCCGGTCTACGCCTTTCAAAGGTGCGGGACTTTCCTATATCCGCTTTTCCAAGGATGAACCTCAGCTTTTCAAGCTTTTGTTCATGCCTGATAATCCCGACGGCGGGCCGACGCATTTTCTGCCGTCAGGCGACGAGAATTTCCCCGCCGTGCTTGAAGCCTTACGTTCAAAAACAAATATCAGCGAAGAAAACGCAAAAAAGCTGTATAATCATCTGTCGGTCTATGTCTACGGGCTTGCCGTTCTCAATGTGCAGGGCTGTTTTGTCTTTACGGACGATGACATTGACAAAATGCTGACGGAAGTATTTACGGCTCTGAAGAAGGAGATTCAGGATGAATAATATAATTGAAATAAACGGGCTGTGCAAAAGCTTCGGCAAGGTTAATGCCGTTAACGATCTCAGCTTCCGTGTCAAACAGGGTGAGCTTTTCGCATTTTTGGGCGAAAACGGTGCGGGCAAATCCACAACAATCAACATAATGTGCGGTCAGCTCAAAAAGGACGGCGGCAAAATCGTCATTGACGGGCTTGACCTTGATAAAGACCTCAGCGGAATAAAATCAAAGCTCGGCGTTGTGTTCCAGAACTCCGTTCTTGACAAATCCCTTTCGGTTTACGATAACCTTGAAAGCCGTGCGGCTCTTTACGGCATCTGCGGCGAAGCCTTCAAAAAAAGACTTGCCGAGCTTGCAAAGCTGCTTGACTTTGAGGATTTGCTCAAACGAACGGTCGGCAAGCTCTCGGGCGGTCAGAAAAGACGAATCGACATTGCAAGAGCGCTGCTCCATGACCCGAAAATTCTGATTCTTGACGAGCCGACAACGGGGCTTGACCCTCAGACGAGAAAATTGCTCTGGAGCGTTATCGGCGAACTGCGGAAGAATGAAAACATGACAGTTTTTCTCACAACGCATTATATGGAGGAAGCCGCCGAAGCGGATTATATCGTTATTCTTGACAGCGGCAGGATTGCGGCGGAGGGAACGGCACTTGAGCTGAAAAACGCCTACACCGCCGATTTCATAACCCTCTACGGCGTTCCGGAGGATGCCGTCAAGGCTCTCGGCGTTAAATACGAACAGATTCCCGGCGCTTTCCGTCTTTCCGTTCCGAACACCAAAGCCGCCGCAGAGCTTATTATCGGCAACCCCGGGCTGTTCAACGATTTTGAAATCACAAAAGGCAAAATGGACGATGTTTTTCTTAATGTCACGGGCAAAAAGCTGGCGGGAGGAGAAGAAAAATGAGAGAAATGAAAATACTTCTGAAGCGCAACATAAAGCTGTTTTTTAAAGACAAAGCGATGTTTCTGACCTCGCTGATTACCCCCGTCATACTGCTTGTTCTGTATTCAACCTTTCTCGGAAATGTTTACAGGGACAGCTTTTTATCCGCTTTTCCCGAGGGCGTGAGCATTGCGGATAAAATTGCCGACGGCTTTGTCGGCGGTCAGCTTATTTCTTCGATTCTTGCCGTTTCCTGCGTCACGATATCGTTCTGCTCAAACATGCTTATGGTTCAGGACAAGGCCAACGGAAGCATAAAGGATTTAACAATATCACCCGTTAAAAGCCCCGTGCTTTCAATGAGCTATTATTTTGCAACCCTCGCTTCAACCCTAATAATCTGCTATGTTGCAACGGCTCTCTGCCTTGTTTATGCGGCAATAATCGGCAGTTACATATCTTTCACAGATATTCTGCTGATTCTGCTTGATGTGTTCCTGCTCGTCATGTTCGGAACGGCTCTATCAAGCATAATAAATTTCTTTTTGTCAACTCAGGGTCAGATTTCAGCCGTCGGAACAATAGTCAGCTCGGGCTACGGCTTCATCTGCGGCGCATATATGCCCATCTCCCAATTTTCAGACGGACTTCAGAAATTTATCTCTCTTCTGCCCGGAACCTACGGCACTTCGCTCATCCGCAACCACGCCATGAGGGGTGTTATTGCCGAAATCGAAAGTCAGGGCTTCCCCGTTGAAGAAATCAAGGATTCCATCGACTGCAATCTGTATTTCTTCGGCAGCAAGGTCAGCCTCGGAGCCGATTATGCGGTTCTCTGCGGCACAATCGCCGTTCTGATTGCGGTTTATATTCTTATGAATGTTATTAAGCTGAAAAAGGCGGGCAGAAATTCATAACGCAAAAAATACTTGTTTTTTTACCGGAATTATACTATTATATTTGTATAACAAATTTTGAGAGGTGTTCCGATGAAAAAGCTTGTTTCGGTCTTACTTTCGGCAGCAATTATCATTTCCTGCGTTTCCGTTATCGCCTCGGGAGCGGAAGAACCCGACCTCAGCTTCGCCGTGGCTTCGGATCTCCATTATAATGTGCCCGCAGAGGCGCTCGAGGGCGAGATTGACGATGAAATTTATTGGTATGCCAACAGGCGTGCCGCCATGGAAAACGAAGGCGGTCTTATCATCGATGAATTTCTCAATCAGTGCGCCGAAAATGACGACTGCGATTTTATCCTGATTTCGGGCGACATTGCCGACCACGGAAAAACGATTCCGCAGGAGCATATTGACGCCGCCGCAAAATTCGCCGCTTTTGAGGAAAAGACGGGCAAACAGATTTATGTTATCAACGGCAACCATGACCTCGGCGAAGGAAGCGACACAACGAGAGAAGATTTCATGAGAATTTATGCAGATTTCGGCTTTAATGAAGCTCTTGCTACCGACCCCGGAACCTGCTCATACACCGCAAATCTCGGCAGTAAATACAGGCTCATTGCCCTTGACAGCTGCACCGAGGGCGGCGGAACAGCCGACGGGCTGACAGCCGATAAGCTCGATTGGGTTCGCATTCAGGCTTCTCAGGCAAAATCCGACGGCAGATATCCCATTCTGATGATGCATCATAATCTGCTCGACCATATGCCCATGCAGAGAATATTCAGCAAGAACTTTATAGTTCGTTTTCACCGCTCAACCGCCGAGCTTTTCGCCGATTGGGGAATAAAGCTTGTGTTCACGGGCCATGAGCATTGCAGCGACGCCGCCTCATACACAAGCGCCGCAGGCAATGTTATTTATGACTTTGCGACTACCTCGCTGACCATGTATCCCCTGCAGTACAGGCTTTTTGAACTGACCGACGACAATATCGGCTACAAGGCGGCAACCGTTGATTCGATTGATACTGAGGCTCTTGCAAATCAGACCTCGGGCTACTCCGAAAAACAGCTTTCTCTTATGAACGAGGGGCTTAACGCCTATGCAAAGGGATTTTTAAAAAAAGGTGTTGAATACCGCCTTTCGCTCTCGCTGAGCATGGAAAAAATCGGCATTGAGCCGGGCGATTTCAGCTATGACCTTGTCAACACCGCCGTCAGCGGACTTCTTGACATTCTCAAAAATCCGCTTTACGGCGAAGCAGGCGTCAGCGCCCTTGCAAAGGAATACAACATCGATATTCCGCAGAGCAATTATGAAAACGGCTGGGATGTTGCAACGGAGCTTGTTGCCGCCCACTATGCAG
>JBJEQC010000068.1:2116-5425 GCA_051881555.1 Acutalibacteraceae bacterium | reverse complement strand
ATATAGAGTGTCAAAAGCACTTGCTTATATTGAAAATATTCTGTGAAAGGATGTCAGATATGTTAGATATTAAAATCGAAAAAACAGCGTCGCCCAAGCAGAAGCCCGATGAATCAAAGCTCGGCTTCGGCAAAATCTTCACTGACCATATGTTCGTCATGAACTATACAGAGGGCAAGGGCTGGCATGACCCGAGAATCGTTCCCTACGGCAACCTTTCTCTTTCACCCGCCTGCATGGTTTTCCACTACGGCCAGGAAATGTTTGAAGGCCTTAAAGCATACAGAGGCTCTGACGGCAACGTCCGTCTTTTCCGCCCCGACATGAACGCCAAGAGAACAAACGACACCAACAAGCGTCTTTGCATCCCTCAGCTTCCCGTTGAGGATTTTGTTCAGGCTGTCAGCGAAATCGTCAGAGTTGATAAGGATTGGATTCCCTCGGCTCCCGGCACTTCGCTCTACATCCGCCCGTTCATCATTGCAACCGACGATTTTCTCGGCGTTGCTCCCTCAAAAACATATCTTTTCATTATAATACTCTCCCCCTCGGGCGCTTACTATGAGAGCGGCCTTGCTCCCGTAGGCATCTGGATTGAGGACGATTATGTCAGAGCCGTCAGAGGCGGCATGGGCTTTGCAAAGACCGGCGGCAACTACGCCGCAAGCCTTGCTGCTCAGGTCAAGGCTCACGACGACGGTTATTCTCAGGTTCTCTGGCTTGACGGCGTTGAGAGAAAATACATTGAAGAAGTCGGCGCAATGAACATCTTCTTCAAGATTAACGGAACAATCGTTACTCCCATGCTCAACGGCAGTATTCTGCCCGGTATCACAAGAAATTCCGTAATCGAGCTTTGCAAGAGCTGGGGTCTGCCCGTTGAAGAAAGAAAGGTTTCCGTTGACGAGCTTATCGAGGCTCAGAAGAGCGGCGCTCTTGAGGAATGCTTCGGAACAGGCACGGCTGCTGTTATTTCTCCCGTCGGCAAGCTTCGCTACAAGGACGATGTTATGATCATCAACAGCGGCAACATCGGCGAAATCAGCCAGAAGCTTTATGACACCGTAACCGGAATCCAGGGCGGAACCTGCGAAGACAAGTTCGGCTGGGTCAAGGTTCTTTAATCAATGACGGACAAAAGAATTACTGTCTTTGCCGGCCATTACGGCAGCGGAAAAACCAACATTGCCGTAAATTACGCTTTGAAACTGAAAGAAAGATACGAAAGGGTTGACATTGCCGATCTCGACATTGTCAACCCCTATTTCAGAACCAAGGACAGCGAAAAAAAGCTTGAAGAAAGAGGCATTCACCTCATTTCGTCCGAATATGCCAACTCCAATGTTGATGTTCCCGCCATGCCCGCCGAAGCTTATGCGATAATAGACGATCTTTCAGTCAGAGCAGTTATCGATGTCGGCGGAGACGACAGAGGCGCTCTCGCTCTCGGGCGGTATGTTCCCTCGATTAAAGAGCAGAACGATTACGAAATGCTTTTTGTTATCAACAAATATAGACCGCTGACCCCGGACTGCGTATCGACCGTTGAGGTCATGCACGAAATTGAAGCGGCTTGCGGACTTGAATTCACGGGAATAGTCAACAATTCAAATCTCGGCGATGAAACAACGGCTGAATGTGTTCTCTCGTCGCTCGCCTATGCCGATGAGGTTTCAGCGGCAAGCGGTCTGCCCGTCAGAATGACAACGGTTAAAGAAGATATTTACGAAGAAATCAAGGATAAGGCTGTTAATTGCTTTCCGATAAGGCTGTATATAAAGCAATCATGGGCAAAACAGGAGGAAGATTTATGGCAAAAGTAACTTTTAATGAAGATATATGTAAGGGCTGCGGTCTTTGCGTCGGCGCCTGCCCGAAAAAGATCGTTGCGCTTCTCAAGGATAAAATCAACGCCAAAGGCTATCATCCCGCAGGCATAACCGACCAGGCGGCCTGCATCGGCTGCGCTTTCTGCGCCACGATGTGCCCCGACTGCGTTATAACTGTTGAAAAGTGAGGAATTAGCTATGGCTGAAAAAGTATTAATGAAAGGTAACGAAGCTCTTGCGGAAGCCGCAATCATGGCAGGCTGCCGCCACTACTTCGGCTACCCCATCACCCCTCAGACCGAGGTTGCCGCTTACATGGCAAAAAGAATGCCGCTCATCGGCGGAACATTTTTGCAGGCTGAAAGCGAAATTGCGGCAATAAACATGGTTTACGGCGCTGCGGCGGCGGGAAAAAGAGCCATGACCTCAAGCTCAAGCCCCGGAATTTCTCTTAAAAGCGAGGGTATTTCATATCTTGCAGGCTGTGACTTGCCCGCTCTCATCGTCAATGTTCAGAGAGGCGGCCCCGGTCTCGGCGGCATTCAGCCCTCACAGTCCGATTATTTTCAGGCAACCAAGGGCGGCGGCCACGGCGATTATCATCTGATAGTTCTTGCCCCCGCTTCGGTTCAGGAAATGGTTAACCTGACCTTCAAGGGCTTTGACCTTGCGGATAAATACAGAATGCCCGCAATGCTCCTTTCTGACGGCACAATGGGTCAGATGATGGAGCCTGTCAGCCTCGATGTTGACGAAATCAAGCAGTATGACAAATCCTCGTGGGCTTGCACGGGAACAAAATGTGAGCGTGAACATAACATAATCAATTCGCTTATTATTGACCCCGACGAGCTTGAAAGATATAACTTTGAGCGTTATGAGCGTTACGCAAAAATTGAAGCTGAAGAAGCCATGTATGACGAATACCGCATGGAGGACGCCGAAATCTGCATCGTTGCCTACGGCGTTGCCGCAAGAGTTTCTCAGAACGCAATTGACAAAGCCCGTGAGCAGGGAATCAAGGTCGGCATGATTCGCCCGATAACCCTTTGGCCGTTCCCGAAAGCGGCATTCAACGCCGCCGCTGATAAAGTCAAGGCTTTCGTCAGCGTTGAGCTTTCAATGGGTCAGATGATTGAGGATATTGAGCTTGCGACCCGCTGCAAAAAGCCCGTTCTTCTTTGCAACAGAGTCGGCGGCATGATTCCGACAACCGAAGATATACTCAATTCGATTGCAAAAGCAAATTCCGTCGGAGGTGACAAATAATGATAGTTTTTGAAAAGCCGAAGTCGCTCACCGACGCTCAGCTTCACTACTGCCCCGGCTGCACCCACGGCATTATTCACCGCCTGATTGCCGAGGTTATCGACGAGCTTGGTATTGAGGGCAAAACAATCGGTATTGCACCCGTCGGATGCTCCGTTTTTGCTTATAACTATTTCACCTGCGACATGATTGAAGCGGCTCACGGCAGAGC
>JBJEQC010000068.1:0-2016 GCA_051881555.1 Acutalibacteraceae bacterium | reverse complement strand
CTTCTTCAGAATGTTGACGGCGCAACCTATCTCGAAAGAGTTGCGGTTAACAATGTCAAGAATATCAAAAACGCCAAAAAGGCAATCAAAAAGGCTTTCATGAATCAGATTGAGGGCAAGGGCTTCTCGCTTGTTGAGGTTCTCTCAACCTGCCCGACAAACTGGGGTCTCAAGCCCGACAAGGCTCTTGAATGGCTCGAGGAAAACATGATTCCCTATTATCCTCTCGGCGTTTATAAAGACAAAACCGCTGAAAAGGAGGGCGAATGATTATGACAAATCAGATCCTTCTTTCCGGTTTCGGCGGTCAGGGCATTCTTTTTGCAGGCAAATTCCTCGCCTATGACGGACTTATTGAGGAGCGTGAAGTCAGCTGGCTCCCCTCCTACGGCCCCGAAATGAGAGGCGGCACCTGCAACTGCTCCGTAATTTTCAGCGATACCAAAATCGGCTCGCCCATCGTTTCAAATCCCGATATCCTTATTGCAATGAATCTCCCCTCTCTCGATAAATTCGAGAGTGCGGCAGTTCCGGGCGCAAAGATATTCGTTGACAGCTCGCTCATTGACCGCAAGGTCGGCAGAGACGATGTTGAGGCATATTATATTCCCGCAACGAGAATTGCCTCCGACGAGAACCTCTCGGGTCTTGCCAACATGATAATGATAGGTCACATGATTAAGAAAACCGGCATCATGACCTTTGAGAATGTTGAAAGAGCAATGAAAAAGCTCGTTCCCGCCAAAAAGCAAAACCTCATCGAGCTTAATATCAAAGCCGTTGAGCTCGGATATAACTATTAATCACATAATAAAGCTTCAGCCTGAGAAGATTTCACCGGTCTTCTCAGGCTGTTTTTTAATATTGAGGACCTCTGTATGTTTTTGATTCATCCTTTCGACTGATTTCAAAATTCGAATATTGCTTTTGCAAAAATCCGTGAGTGATAAAAAAGCCGGAAACATCGTCAAAAGTCAACGCTCTTCCAAGCTGATTTGAAACATCAATAAAGCATTTAATTTGATTAACCGCATACACAGCCGAATAATGAGGGTCATTCGGATCGTTATTAAGAACCTCGGTTATTAACCTGCATATCTCACCCTCTTTATGTTTCAGCAAAAATTCAATATCTTTTTCTTTAAAAACACAATCATCCGTTATATTCCTTGAACCGACAAAAGAATTGTATTCAGTTATTCCCTCCGGACTGTAGTAACAGAAAAATTCTTTCATATTCCCGTAAGGAAGTTTTTCACCTATTAAATCTGAAATTGAAATATAACTGTTTATAAGCTTCTCAACATAATTAACCGAAAACGGTTTTTCACTTGTTCCGTTATGTATTGCTTCATGGATTATTCTCCATATTTCATCATCTGTTCCCGAAAATAGAAAAGAGATTTTCTCTTTATCTGCATTATTTAATAATGGTTTCATCGTTACCCCCTGTATAATGTTTCTAAATTACCCAAAATCACGTTTTTATTTTATGTTTTTCCAAATATAACAATGTTTTTTTATCAATATTAACATTGTAAGCTTCGCAATTATCGCAAATCATTTTCCAAAGATTCAAATAATCATTGTAATCGTCATTTATCACAACCGGCAGGTCACCTTTTATTGATAAATAAAGACATCTTGAAAATGGTTTAAAAAGGATTCTCTTTAATTCGATTTTTTCGATTATTTCATATCGGACCGTTGCATCCGCCGGTCTGCCGTTAACAATAAAATTTCTGCACTCTATTGACTCCTTGTCAACTCTAACTGCCTGATTGATTTCATTAATATGCAATTTCAAAAAAGCTATAATTGATATAAGCAATATTGCTTCTGAAATCATCGTCAAATAACTGTTTTTTAATATAACGGAAAACAAAACAAGAAACAGTATCGCTATAAGCAGATATACAATTGAATAATAAACAATAATTTTTGATTTTTTCTTTACAAACTCCATGTTATAATTACCTCTCATTATTTTTCTAAATTATTATTTGAAGAAAGATA
>JBJEQC010000067.1:0-23778 GCA_051881555.1 Acutalibacteraceae bacterium | reverse complement strand
AAAAGCATTTTCGGCTCTTTCAGCGCTTCAAGCGGCAGTCCGCCGCCCTGAATGAACATAATCGGCAGAGAGGTCAGCAGGCCGTAAAACATGAGCTTTCTTGTCAGCATTATTGTGTTGAATCTGCCGACATATTTTTTCAGAATAACCGAATAAACAGCCCATGAAAGAGCGGCAAGCAGAGAAAGCATATCGCCCAGCGGATTCAGCTTCAGAACGAATTTTCCGTTGAGAACAACCATGGCAACGCCCGAAAACGCAACCAGAAAGCCGAAAAGTATGTTTCGGTTGAGCTTTTCGCTCTTTGTGAAGAAATGAGCAAGCACGGCGGTCATTATTGGCGCACTCGCAACAATTATGCTGACATTCGAAGCAAGAGTGAACCGCAGGGCATAATTTTCCGCCATAAAATAAAGCGTACAGCTGAAAACACCCATTGCGGCAAAGCCCAGCTCGTTTTTTATGCTTGTCTTATCCCATTTCGGGTGAAGAAGCCACAAAACGGCATAAGCAATCACAAAGCGGCAAATCATTATCTGAACGGGTGAAAACACCGTCAGCAGAACCTTTGACGAAATAAACGTGCTGCCCCAGACGGTTATCGTTACTGCGGCAAAAAGATGGCCGATAAGCTTCTGAGATTTATCCGTCATACATTGAATCTGAACAGAACGACATCGCCGTCCTGCATAACATAGTCCTTGCCCTCGCTTCTGACAAGGCCTTTTTCTTTTGCGGCGGCAATTGAGCCGAGCGCAATCAGGTCGTCATATGCAACAACTTCGGCTCTGATGAAGCCTCTTTCAAAATCGCTGTGGATTTTGCCCGCCGCCTGCGGAGCCTTTGTACCTTTTTTGATAGTCCATGCTCTGACCTCGGGCTGACCCGCCGTCAGATATGAGATAAGGCCGAGCAGAGCATAGCTCTTTTTAACAAGCAGGTCAAGGCCGCCCGTTTCGATTCCGAGTTCCTCAAGGAACATTTTCTTTTCTTCCTTATCGAGCGAAGCAATTTCGGCTTCAAGCTCTGCGCAGATGGGAAGAACCTCGCTGCCCTCTGCCTTTGCAATCTCGCAGACTTTAAGATAATTGCCGTTCGATTGGATTCCGCTTGCAAAATCCTCCTCGCTCATGTTGCAGGCGTAAATAACGGGCTTTGCGGTCAGCAAAGCGATTTCGGCAAGCCACTCTTTTTCGTTTTCGTCGCATTCCATATTCCTTGCGGGAATATTATCCTCAAGGGTCTGCTGAAGTCTTTTGAGGAATTCAAGCTCGCCCGCAAGCGACTTGTCGCCTTTGAGCGCCTTTGTTACTCTGTCAATCCTGCGCTCAACCATTTCAATATCCGAAAGAATAAGCTCAAGATTTATCGTTTCAATATCTCTTGCGGGGTCGATAGTTGCGTCAACATGAACGATATCGTCATTTTCAAAACAGCGGACAACATGAATAATCGCATCAACCTCACGGATGTGAGAAAGGAACTTGTTGCCCAAACCCTCGCCCCTTGACGCTCCTCTGACAAGACCCGCTATATCAACAAATTCAATAAAAGCGGGAGTAACTTTAACGGGATTATAAATTTCCGCAAGCCTGTCCAGCCTTTCATCGGGAACGGAAACAACGCCGACATTCGGCTCAATGGTGCAGAAAGCATAGTTTGCGGACTGCGCTCCTGCGTTGGTTATTGCATTAAACAGCGTGCTTTTGCCGACATTCGGCAAACCGACTATTCCGAGCTTCATATTTAAAAATCCTTTCAAAACAGTTTTAACCCATTCATTATATATTAATCGCCCGAAAAATACAACACAAAACGGCAAAAAACACCGCACGATTATTCAAGATTTTTGAAATGCTCTTTTCTCTTGACGATCAGGTGTCAAATAATGTATAATAATGTTTATAGTTTTAAAATGAAAACGGAGGCTGTGAAATGAAAAACAAAATCACTTTAGACAAGGGCAAAAAGGTGTTTCCGCTGATTCTCATGGCGGCAGGCATCGCAATCATGCTCGCTCAGTTCATTCTGCGGCTGAACCTCGTCAGCGTTGTTGCCGTCGGTTATTGCTGCATTATGTCGGCTGTTATCCTACTGAGCCTGCTGATTAAGAAAAAGGTTTATGCACCGATGATTTTCGGCTATGCCGCTGCGGCTCTCGGCGTTATCATTTATTACATTATCTTCGGAGCCGATGCAGGCTTCGGAGCTTTCTCCTCAGGTCTTACGGGCTTCAATTCGGCAGACCATCCGTGGCTTCAGGGCGAAGGCAATTTCGGAACGAGACTTCTCGGAAACATTCTGCTCGCTCTCCCCTCTGCGGTTTGCCTTTGGGGTCTGTTCTTTATTGCCAAAAAGGAATTTTCAAAAGAGGGCGCAAAAAAAGCTCTCTCATTCGTTATGAGCGTTATGCTTATCGGAACGAGCGTTCTCTATGTTCTGACAATGAATCTGCGTTCAAAGCCCAACGCCGAAAGACTTTGGGACGGTCAGGACGATTATCTCAAGGGCGTTGACAAAAACGCTTCAAGCTCAAACAAACCGAATGTTCTTTTCATTCTTATGGACGACCTCGGCTGGGGCGATGTTTCGCTCAACGGTTCAATTTTTCAGACGCCCAACATTGACAGCATCGGCGAAAACGGCTTGAATCTTGAAAATTTCTATTCGTCATATTCGGTCTGTTCCCCCGCCCGCTTTGCGGCAATGACAGGCCGTTACCCCTACAGAGGCTTTGCGGATAACGTTATCTATCCGACCGTCGCAACTGTATCTCCGTTCGCTCAGACCCGTATTTTCAACTCAATTGAAATGGGCGGCAATGCAGACGGAATGCTCGGCGATGAAATCACCGTTGCAGAAACCTTCAAGGCGGCAGGATACAACACGGGCGCATTCGGCAAGTGGCATCTCGGCGATTACGGCGAATATCTGCCCACAAATCAGGGCTTTGACTATTTCTACGGCAGCCACTATGTTAACGACATGACTCCGTTCTATCATGTCCGTGAGGAAAACGGTCAGTACGAAATCGTTCACGGCATGGATGAGCTTATCGTTGACGGCAAGAAAGATCAAGGCAAGCTGACCGAATGGATTCACGATGAAATGACCGAATGGATTACGGACAAGGTTCAGAATTCAGACGAACCGTTCTTTGCATTCTACGCTTCTCCGTGGCCTCACGCTCCCGTTTTTGTCGGCGACGATTTTGACGGAGTTTCGGGCATGGGAACATATGTTGACTGCGTAACCGAGGTTGACACCTATCTCGGCAAGCTCTTTGACACTCTTGAAGAACTCGGCGTTTTGGAAGATACAATTATCATATTTACGAGCGACAACGGCCCTGCGCTTGAAGGCTCCGTCGGCGAGCTCAGAGGCGGAAAATATCTTGCATACGAAGGCGGTCAGAAGGTTCCGTTCATGATTCGCTGGGATAACGCAAACGGCGCACTCGGCGAAATCGGAACAACGAGAACGCAGTCTGCAACTCTTGTTGACCTCTACCCCACTCTTGTTGAGCTGTGCGGCATCACGGGCAACGGCGGCGAGGCAAATTATCTGCCGACCGACCGTGAAATCGACGGCGTTTCAATGGCTTCGCTCCTTAAAAATGACTCGGTTATTCACACAAAAGAGAATCCCATTCTGCACATGAAGCGTGAGGATATCAAGGCGATTCAGTACACCGTTCCGACCGCCGAAATCATGGAACAATATCCCGATTATGACTATGATGTTCTGAAAAACAATCAGTATCTCACCTTTAAATATTTTGACAAGATTCAGAATGATAACTCCGCTTTCTTCGACAAATTCCGCAAGAATTGGCTACACATCATCAGCGACGATATCGGAGAAAACTATAACCGCACAACGGTTTATCCCGAAATTGCCGACGAATATCACGAGAGACTTGACGAAATTCAGAATCAGTTCAAGCAGAACCGCCGAGGTATAATCGAGGAAAAATAATTCAAAACCGAAAGCTGTGGTATTATGCCGAGTTTATCTCTGATGATTAAACCCGCATCTTCACTTTGCAACCTTTCATGCGAATACTGCTTTTACCGGGATGTTTCCGAGCACAGGGAACATCTCGGCTTCGGCATGATGCCGACGGAAACGGCGGATATTCTTATCGAAAAGGCTCTTGAATTTGCCGACGGTCAGCCCGTTGCGTTCGCCTTTCAGGGCGGAGAGCCGACCCTCTGCGGTCTGCCGTTTTTTGAACATTTTGTTCAGACGGTGAAAAAGCTCAACCGCAAAAAGAGCCGTATTTTCTATTCCATTCAGACAAACGGAACGCAAATTGACGATAATTTTGCAAAATTCTTTGCGGAAAACGGATTTCTTGTCGGGCTGAGCCTTGACGGCGATCTTGAGGGCAACAAATTCAGAAAAAAGCCGTCGGGTCAGAATTCCTTTTACGGAATACTGACCGCCGCCGAAATTTTGAAGCGGCACGGGGCGGAATTTAATATTCTGACGGTTTTAACGGGCTACTGCGCCGAAAACGGCGAAAGAATCTACCGCTATTTCCGCTCAAAGGGGTTCAGATATTTACAGTTCATCCCCTGCCTGCGCCCGTTCGGCTCAAATGAGGAAAGCGAGCTTTACATGACCGCCGACCAATACGCCGACTTCCTTATCAGAGTTTTCAATCTCTATGTCAAGGATTATGTCAGAGGGCAGTATATCAGCGTTCGCCAATTTGACAATTGGGTGAGGCTGTTCCTCGGTCAGCAGGCGGAGCAATGCGGAATATCGGGGCATTGTTCGCACCAATTCGTTGCAGAGAGCAACGGCAACATTTATCCCTGCGATTTTTACTGCACGGACGAATATCTGCTCGGAAATATTCTTGAAACGGATTTCAAATCAATGGCTTTCGGCAAAACGGCAACGGATTTTATCAAAGAAAGCATTCCCGTGCCCGAAAAATGCAAAAAATGCAATGTTTATCCGCTTTGCCGCTCGGGCGGCTGCAAACGCACAAGGCAGAGCGCAGACTACTGCGCCGCATACAAAAAATTCTTCAATGCCTGCCTGCCGCTGTTCAGAGTATTCATAGCGGAGAAACCGCCGGAAATGTAATATTGAAATGTAATATAATGAAAAAAGCGCATCCCGACTCACGGCATTTGCCGCAGAGCTGAGATGCGCTGAGTTTTTATTTTCAAATCTTTACAAATGCAAGCTCAAACCAATATTTAACGATTCTGAACAGCATATCAAGGTATTCCGAAACCGCTCCGAGGAAGCCGTCGGAACCGATTCCGTCAAGCGGTGAGGTCTTGACGGGCTGAACCGCTCCGTCGGGAACATAACCGCCTTGATATTCGACCGCTTCGCCGTTATCGAGGGTGAACGAAAGCGTTCTTTCTCCGACGGGCGTTGAAGAATCCAAAATAACATAGCTGAGCGTTACCGTCATCAGCTTTTTGCTGACCTTCGGAAGCGTGCCTTTCATGTCAAGCGTGACGCTCTGACCCGGCGCAAGCTTTTCGCCGTTGACTTTGAAGCGAATGTCCGCTCCGTCAACATTGACGGCAAGCAGTTTGACCGTGCCCTCGTTGCAGATATTGGTTACAACCAAAGCCGTGTCGGCGTCGCTTGCAAAGCCCTCAACGCTGTTGTTAAAGGCGGCTGTTACGCCGTGGGACGGGTTGGTGGTTGCGTGGAACTGCGGATAGTCGGGGTCGGAATAAACATCGGTTATTTCGTCGGTCAGAAGAAGCTTTATCATAAGGTCACGGCTGAACGGATCCCAGAATGTCATGCCGTGGAAAAGCTCGTCAACGAACCATGTGTTATCGGGCATATAGGCGGTTGAAGCGTCAATCTCCATTGAGGGTGAAACCTTGTTTTTGCCGCCGCAGGGGTTAATCTGAGTGTAGCCGTCGGCAAAGCGTGAACCCCACGGAGCGCAGGTTGCGCCCGTTGAAGAATTGACGGTGATTATCGCATCTGAATTTTCCTTAAGACCCGTAACAACCTGATTGCCCGTGCCCGCAATGATTGAAATGTTCATTCCCCTTGCACGGCACTCGGCGAAGGACTTGCCGATATTCGGCAGGATTTCATAATGGAATCTGTCCGAAAGAGCAATTAATCCTGCACATTCCTGCTCGTCAAGCAATTTTTCTTTAAGCTGTTCATAGTATTCAACGGGAATGAAATCCCAAAGGCTGCCCCAATAACCGATTTTCGGGAACAGCTCAACAAGAAGTTTGTCAACAAGCTCGTCAATTCCGCCGAGCGGCTGAGTTTTGATGAGCCATTCATAATCCTGCTCATTTCTGAAACCGTGTTCAAGAAATTTAACAATAAGCTCCTCGTTGAAATCACAGCTTCCGTTGAAAATATCGTAGGCAATGCCCGCTCCGCCGATTGCGGGAACGGTCAGAACCGCATTGTCAACATCGTTCTTTTCGCCGTAGAGCGCAAGATAGGTTGCCGAAACCTGACCGCCGTGGCTGACTGCGATAATATTAACCTTATCTTTGCCCGTATATTCCTTGACCGACTGAATGTATTCGTCAAGCTGCTGAGCGCAGATAATTGCACCCATTCTGAAATCGGAGTTAAAGTTAAATATATTTTCTTCTCCGACATATTGAGCAACAACGCCCATTATATCCTGCTCATGGCGGAAATCTCCGTCGGGATATCTCTCGCGGAGAACTGCGGAATTTGTGTCCTCAGCAGTCCAATAATATCTCTCAACGGGGTATGCGCTTGTGCCGTCGGGATTACAGCGAAGCTTTTCGCAGAAATCTCTTGCCGCAGGTCCGCATACCGAAACAAGATAATCGGGGTCGCCCGCAAGCATTCTGATTGCTCCGTAAGCGAGCTTTGCTATGGTTTCGGCTCCGAAGCCGCCGCCCTCAAGCTTTACTCCCCAAAGATGCTCATAAGTTCCGTCGCCGTTATTGAGACGAAGCTGAGCGGCACTGTAGCCCGGAACAATGATAACGGGATAAGGCGATATATTATCCTTATCAAACTCCGCTCCCGCTGTTGCACAGATTCCGAGCGAAAACACCATAACCGCCGCAAGAATCACGGAAACTATCTTTTTCATTGTTATTCCTCCCTCATTTTTCAATGAAATGTTATTCGGCTTCAAGCCAATTAAGAACCTCGCCGAGATTGCTTTCGCTGACACGGCTGCCGCCGTTCGTAATCAGATCAAGCATATCGTTTTCATCGGCGGTGCGGTCTTTTTTCTCCGCGAGCTTCTTTCCCATCGTCTTTTTAATGCATGTCATCATGAATTTATAGACTCCGTGGAGCTTTTTCAAGTCAAAGCCGCCTTGCAGGGTGAAAACGGGCATACTGCCCGAAATTGCGTTTGCCTTGCGGACATCGTCAATCTGAGTGCCGCTTGCACCCATTCCGACTCCGCACACAGCCGCAATTTTATATTTTTCCGAGGCTTTTTTATATCCCTGAACCTTGCCCGCCATGAGCCAGCCGAGATAGAGGATGCGGCTTCCCTGTGCAAGATTCTTTGCCGCATCGGTGAGCGGATAAACGGGCAGACCCGTTTTTTCGCCGAGCATTCGGGCATATTCAGCGGTAAAGCCCGTGTTTGAAGTAAAAACTATTGCATCAGCTTTCATAAGCTTTCCTCCGTTTCATAAAAGAATATTAACATATTGTTAAAATAATGTCAACGAGTAAGGCCCGCTTGACTTAATATATTTCTCTTTATTTGTTTCATATTTGGCAAATTAATATCATACTTGCAAAATTCCGATAACATGGTATAATGTTTTAAGGTGGGCAATATCTTGCCTAACCAACCGATTTTAAGGAGTGTTGAAAAATGAAATGTCCGTTTTGCGGCTGTGAAGAAAGCAAGGTTATCGATTCAAGACCGACCGACGAGGGCGAGCGCATCCGCCGCCGCAGGGAGTGCAACAGCTGCCGCAAGCGCTTCACTACCTATGAGATAATCGAGAACGTTCCCATTATTGTTGTTAAAAAAGATAAATCAAGAGAGGTTTTCGACCGCAGCAAGCTTTTCAGCGGTATGCTCAGAGCGTGCGAAAAGCGCCCCGTTTCGCTCGAAAAAATCGAAAAGGCTGTTGACATGATTGAAACAGAGCTTCAAAATTCACTTGACAGAGAGGTTACCTCGGTTCATATCGGCGAGCTTGCAATGGATAAGCTCAAAGATCTTGATGAGGTTGCCTATGTCCGCTTTGCTTCGGTTTACCGTCAGTTCAAGGATATCAACACCTTTATGGACGAGCTTGCAAAGCTTCTGAGCGAGAAAAAATAAATAATAAAGGGTTTTTTCCATGAAAAGATGCTTAACGCTTTTTGCGGCTCTGCTTCTCCTGCTGTGCTCATGCTCGGGCGGGGAGCAGCCTGCTGAGCCAAAAACCGCCGATATGCTCAACATCACAAACACCGACAAAACCTTTCTCGGCTGCAAAAGCCGATTTGAAGCTGTCCTTTCAGCGATGAAAGCCAAAACCTCGGTGCTTGAAAACGAGCATAACAGCGAAATCAAGGCGGAAAACAAAAGCGAATACTTTCTTGAAGATAATTATATTCTGACTGTCTTTCATCCCTTTGAGCTTGATTCGTTTTCACTGACCGACGGCTTTTCGGATGAAATGACGCCGGAAAATGCTAAAAGCTATTATGAACTTCAGAGCGGCGGAGCGGATATAGTTTATAATTCCGACGGTAAGTCGGGCTTTTCGCTGATGTTTGTCAGCGAGGAGCTTACTAAGAAATATACCGTTGATTATGACGAAAAGCAGGACAGCTTCCGCTACGCTTTCACCGTTGAGGATTCCGAGGGCGAACATACGGAGGAATTCCTTGAGTTTTCCAAGGCTGAAAACGGAGTTTATGTTATTCAGAGCACCGATACACGCTGTTATATTCAATTTGACGGCGAGGGCAAAATAATCTATTTCTGCTGCGGAGAGCTTAACGGCGGAGATTTTATTGAGGACGAAAGCGTTTATCCCTCCCCCGCCGAAACCATTGACGGATATTGGGTGCTGACAAAAGGCAAGGCGAGCTTTCTCAATATTCATACCTACGAAAACGGCGTTCTCACCCACGAGGATTGCAGCAGCGGTCCGTGGAAGAATATCAAGATAAACGAATCGGATTACGCCTCTGCTTTCCTGAAAAACAGTTGACATATAATTCCGATTGATGTATAATTTTGACAAATAATGCAGGGATAAATTTGTATTATTATTGAGGAGTTAAAAAATGAAAGAGTGCATAATTTGCGGCACTAAAGCTGACGAATCGGCAACGGTCTGCGAGGTTTGCGGCTCTTCCGACTTTGAATCGGAGGATAAAAGCCAAGCCGTTATGCAGGCGGAAGAAGAGCCGATTTATTCGAACGACCCCGACTCCGTTTATCGGGTAAGGAAAAAAATCGACCCCAACAGCAAGATAAAATACAAGAAAGCAAAGCCATTCAAGCCGAAAAATCCTGTTGAAATATCCGTTCCCGGCGGTGGTGTTGTTTCGGGTATTTTCGGAGCATTTCTGTTTTCACTTATTGGCGGAGTAATATATATGATTTCGCTCAATTTAGGCTTTTTATCAAGTGTTTGCGGAATTGCGACTTTTTCATTTGCCAATCTTGGGTACAAAAACTTTTCAAAAACATACAAAACTTCAATTGCAAGCTTATTGACTTCGGCGGTTGTCACGGTTGTGACTATTGTTTTATCTGAATTTCTGGCACTCGGTTTTTCGATATTTTGGGAATACAGGAACGAAGGGCTCGGCCTTATCAGCGCATTCGGTATAATCCCCGAGCTGATTGAAATACCCGAAGTTGCTTCCGGAATAAAACATGATTTTCTTTACACCGCTGTTTCTACCTCCCTCTGGGCAATTATTTCCTTTATCAATTATTTAAGAATGAGGAGGTACAGCGATGACTGAGAAAGTCAGAAGCAGAGCCGCTGTCGGCAGAATTATCCGTGCTCTTCTGATTATTGCCCTGATTATTTTCTTCATTATCTTTTTGTTGAATCCGAATATTTTTAATTCAGGATTAACATTTCTGCTTTTAGCGGAATTTCCCGTGTTGTTAATATATGTTGTTTTTTTCAAGCCGTCTGTTAAGAATATCAAATCTATGAAAAAAAGAGAAATCGAAGATATTGCAGACGATATCGACCTCGGTGAACCTGATTTGCCAAAAACAAAAATATACTGTGGCGATCATGCAATGATTCTGAATAACCCCCGCGTGATTGTTCCGTATGCCGACATAGCATGGATTTATTTCAGCGTTCAGGTCATCAACGGTATTGAATTTGCGGGTAAGCAAGTCAACCTTTACTGTAAAGACGGAACGCACTACACATTCCCTGCATCGGGTGCCGAAATTCAGGAACTGATTGATGAAGTGATTGTTGCATTTTCGCCCGATCTTATCACGGGCTTCGGCGCCGAACAGCGCCGGGAATATTATCAAGTTAAAAAAGCATATAAAAATGCTGTAAAATAAAGGAGTATAAAAACCATGAAAAAATTAGTATCAATTCTTCTTGCTGTTGCAATGGTATTTTCGATTACCGCTGTTTGTGCTTTTGCCGCAGATTGTGATGTCCCCGGCGAAATCAACGGAACAATCGGCGAAGTTAACTGCGCAATCAATGACGTTGCAGCAGAAATCAACGGCGATATCAACGGTGCAGGCGATAAAGCCGGCGTTTCCGTCGCTGAAATCAACGCTGAAATCGACAACGCTGTCGGCGATATCAGCACTCTTATTTCCGACCATGCCGCTGTTGCAAACGAAAAGCTCAACGAGCTTGGCAACGCAATCGTTTTTGAGTCCGGTCTTAATTCTTTCCTTGCTCAGATTGACGCTTTCATCGAGAGCATCATCAGCTCAATCGTAAATTTCCTTGAAACCGAGCTTGGTTTCGATTTCGGTGAATAATAAACATACCGTTAAACCGCATCCGACTGTGTCGGGTGCGGTTTTTTGTTGAAAAGAGTGCAGGAACGCCGCAGGAATTAATTTTCCTGCGGCGTTCCTGTGTGTTAGAGAAATATAAAGGAGCTGTCAGAATTAATGGGGCGCAGCTTATTATACTCCGCTCGCGCCGTAGTTTGAAAGGACTCTTGCTGAGGGGTCGTTAACGTTACAGCCCTCCCAATCCTTGTTGGGCATCCAGAAATCTTTAACCATTTCCGCCTGCCCGGGGTAATACTTTTCAAATATATCTCTGTAAAGGAGCGACTCCTTGGTGAATGGCTTTGCAAAATCATATTTGGCAATTCCCGCTTCGTATTCTTCGTCGGTATAAACCTCGGCGGCAAATTCTTTCAGATAATCAACCATCGAATGACCGACGGCGTCGCTGAACGCCGCTTTTTCTCTATAGAGAATATCATGCGGCAGATAGTCGCCCTCAAAGGCATGACGAAGCAGATATTTGCCCTTGTTATATTTGTTAAGCTTCTTTTCGGGATCAACGGACATGACATATTTGACAAAATCCAGATCGCCGAAAGGAACTCTTGCTTCCATGGAATGAACCGAAATGCAACGGTCTGCACGCAGGACATCATACATATAAAGCTCACGCAAACGCTTCTGAGCCTCCTGTTGGAACGCCTCCGCCGACGGGGCAAAATCGGTATATTTATAGCCGAAAATCTCGTCTGAAATCTCGCCCGTGAGCAAAACTCTGATATCCGTCTGCTCGTGAATTGCCTTGCAGATAAGATACATGCCCATGCTCGCTCTGATTGTGGTTATATCGTATGTTCCGAGAGCCGCAATAACTTCTTCAAGAGAGTTCAGAACATCATCCTTGGTGATGATAACCTCGGTGTGCTCGCTGCCGATATAATCGGCAACCTCTTTTGCATATTTAAGGTCGATTGCGTCCTCACTCATGCCTATCGCAAAGGTGCGTATGGGCTTTTTAAGAAGCTTTTGTGAAACGGCGCAGACAAGAGAGCTGTCAAGTCCGCCGCTGAGAAGAAAGCCGACCTTTGCATCAGCGTCAAGACGTTTTTCGATTCCGGCAACAAGCTTGTCGTGAATCTTTGAGCATATTGTTTCAAGATCATCGTCAACATAGCTGTCTACCGCCGCAATGTCGCAGTAGCAGACGAACTCGCCGTCTTTATAGTAATGTCCCGGAGGGAAAGGATAAACTTTATCGGTAAGACCTATAAGGTTCTTCGCCTCGCTTGCGAACATAATGCTGCCGCCCTCGTCATAGCCGTAAAACAGAGGTCTGATGCCTATGGGGTCTCTTGCGGCAATGTAGCTGTCGCTTGCGCCGTCATAAATAATCATTGCAAACTCTGCGTCAAGCTTTGCGAACATCTCAACTCCGTATTTTTCATAAAGCGGAAGAAGAATCTCGCAGTCAGAATCGCTGACAAAGGTGTATTCCTTTGAAAGCTCCTCTTTAAGAGGACGGAAGCAGTAAATCTCACCGTTGCAGACAACGGAATTGCCGTTGAGAGTGAACGGCTGCATTCCGCTGTCGGTAAGGCCCATAATCGCAAGGCGGTGGAATCCGAGCAGACCCGACTTTGTGTCTATAACCTTTGTTGCATCGGGGCCTCTTGAAACGGTGCGGTCAAAACATTCTTTGAATTTTTCTTTTGTAACTGTTTTACTTGTTAATCCTATAATTGAACACATAACACATACTCCAATACATTTCTCTATTTTTTTATTCTACATCCTGTAAGGCATCATAGCCTTCTTCGCCCGTGCGAACCTTGATAACATTTTCAACATCATAAACGAAAATCTTGCCGTCGCCGATGTTGCCGGTGTAAAGAACCTTCTTTGCGGTTTCAATAACCGTCTTGACGGGAACCTTGCAAACGACTATTTCAACCTGAATCTTGGGCAGGAGGTTAACCTGAACCTCAACGCCTCTGTACATTTCTTTGCCGCCGCCCTGTGCGCCGAAGCCGAGGACATTGGTAACGGTCATGCCTGTGATTCCGATGGAGGTCATCGCATTCTTGAGAGCTTCAAATCTGCTCTGCTTGCAGATAATCTCAATCTTTGTCATCTTGACATCGGAGGCAACCGCCTTGTGCGGTGCGGGAGCAGACGCAAGCTGAACGGGAACTGCAACATCAACGGGAACCGTGCCGGTAATTTCGGCAACTTCTTCGTCATTGTCGTAAATATGCTCAACCGTTGAGGCAAAGTCCGCATATGCGCTCATAAGGCCGTGCTCTGTTGAATCCAGACCCTTGATTTCTTCTTCCTTTGAAACTCTGAGTCCGTTTGTCTTTTGAATGATTTTGAATGCAATTGTCATTGTAACCGCAGTCCATGCTGCGATTGCGGCAACGCCGATAATCTGGATTATCAGAAGTCTGAAGCCGCCGCCGTAGAAAACGCCGTTGACACGGTCGAACAGACCGACTGCAAGTGCGCCGAACATGCCGTTTACGCAGTGAACACCGACTGCACCGACGGGATCGTCGATATGAAGCTTAAGGTCAAGGAATTCAACCGCAACAACAACAAGGATGCCTGCGATAAGTCCGATAATTGCCGCTCCGAAGCAGTCAACATTTGCACAGCCCGCAGTTACGGCAACAAGGCCTGCAAGAGAACCGTTAAGGGTCATTGAAACATCGGGCTTGCCGTTCTTTATCCATGTGAAGAACATTGTTGAGCAGGTTGCAACGCCTGCTGCAACGGTCGTTGTTGCAAGAATCTGAGCAAGAGAAACGGTGTCGCCTGCGGCAGCTCCGTTGAAGCCGTACCAGCAGAACCAAAGAATGAAAACGCCCAATGCTCCGAGGGTCAGGGAGTGACCGGGAATAGCGTTAACCTTAACCTTGCCGTCCTTGCTCTTAACATATTTTCCGAGACGGGGTCCGAGAATGATTGCACCGATAAGCGCTGCAATGCCGCCGACCATGTGGATTGCGGCTGAACCTGCGAAATCAACAAATTCGGGAGCACCCTCTCCGAAAAGATTTGCTCCGAGGCGTGTCAGCCAGCCGCCGCCCCAAACCCAGTGGGCTTCAATGGGATAAACAACTGCGGAAATAACACCGCTGTAAATTATGTATGAACTGAATTTTGTTCTCTCAGCCATTGCGCCGGAAACGATTGTTGCCGCTGTTGCGCAGAAAACAAGATTGAAAACGAAGTTGCCCCAATCATAGTTTTCAAAATCCGTGAAAAGTCTGAGATTAGGCACGCCGATAAGTCCGAAAAGAGCATCTTCGCCGAGCAGTAAGCCTGCTCCGAGAAGAACAAAAACAACCGTGCCGATGCAAAAGTCCATAAGGTTTTTCATGATGATGTTGCCTGCGTTTTTCGCTCTGGTGAAGCCTGTTTCAACCATCGCAAAGCCTGCCTGCATGAAAAATACCAACACAGCGCCCATCATAAACCATACGCCCGTGCTGCCGAAAATAAGATCGCTCATAACATACACCCTTCTATAAAAATATTAAAAGGCGTATGATTCCCCCCTGTTTCGGGGAACCATACGCCTTTGTATGATAATTCATTTTCAATTGTCTGCGTCAGTCTCCGCAAACCTCCGCAGATTTATCCGCAATTTTTTATCTTACTCCGAAAAGGAGCTCACCGTATGAGGGATACGGCCAATATTCAGCCGAAGTAATGCATTCGGCTTCATCCGTAACGGCACGAAGCTCCTGCATCTTGGGAATGATAACCGACTTGAACATTTCGGCTTCTTCAACAACGCCGTCTGCATTTTTGAGATCGATGAACGAATTTTCAAGGTCGGTAACCTTGGAATAAATCGAACCTGACAAAGCGGAAAGCTTTGTTGCCGTCTTTTCTTCATATGTGCAGTCAGCGCCTGCAAAGCAGCTCTTCTTTGTTGCCGCAGTCTTGCTGAGCTTGCCGACATATTTGCTGACAGCGGGAAGAATATCCTTGTTGACCATATCAATCATTGTCAGAGCTTCGATGTTAATGGTCTTGCAGTAATTCTCGTAGAATATCTCCTGACGGGCTTCAATCTCAGCCTTTGTGAATACCTTATGCTCCTCAAAGAGCTTGACATTCTTCTCAGCGGTCAGATAAGGCAGAGCGTCGGGAGTGGTTTTGAGATTAAGCAGTCCTCTTGACTCTGCTTCCTTGATCCACTCATCGTCATAGCCGTTGCCGTTGAAGATGATTCTCTTGTGATCCTTGATAGTCTTTTTGATGAGTGCGTGGAGAGCTTCTTCAAAGTTATCAACGCCCTCGAGCCTGTCCGCATAGGATTTGAGCGACTCTGCAACAGCGGTATTAAGAACAATATTTGCGCTTGCAACCGAGCTTGCCGAGCCGAGCATTCTGAACTCAAACTTGTTGCCGGTGAATGCAAAGGGAGAGGTTCTGTTTCTGTCGGTTGTATCCTTGGGGAATTTCGGAAGAACATGAACGCCTATCTTCATCTGAACCTTTTCTTTTGCGTCATAGGCGGTATCATTCTCGATTGATTCAAGGATTTCATTGATTTCGTCGCCAAGGAACATTGAAACAACTGCCGGAGGAGCTTCGTTGGCTCCGAGACGGTGGTCATTGCCTGCGGTTGCAACGGAAATTCTCAGAAGATCCTGATAATCGTCAACAGCCTTGATAACTGCACACAGGAAAAGCAGGAACTGAGCGTTTTCGTTGGGAGTATCGCCGGGCTCAAGAAGGTTTGTGCCCTTATTGGTGGAAATTGACCAGTTGTTGTGCTTGCCGCTTCCGTTAACGCCTGCAAACGGCTTCTCGTGAAGAAGGCAAATCATATTATGTTTCTTTGCAACCTTCTGCATAATCTCCATTGTAAGCTGGTTATGGTCGGTTGCAATGTTTGTTGTTGTGAAAATGGGAGCAAGCTCGTGCTGAGCGGGAGCAACCTCGTTATGCTCGGTTTTTGCAAGAATTCCGAGCTTCCACAGCTCCTCGTTGAGGTCTTTCATGAAAGCCGCAACTCTGGGCTTGATTGTTCCGAAATAATGGTCGTCAAGCTCCTGACCCTTGGGCGACTTCGCTCCGAAAAGAGTTCTGCCCGTGTAGATAAGGTCTTTTCTCTTATTGTAAAGGTCTCTGTCAACAAGGAAATATTCCTGCTCGGGGCCGACGGTTGTTTTAACGCTTGTTACATCGTCCTGACCGAAAAGCTTCAGGATTCTGACTGCCTGCTTGCTGATTGCTTCCATTGAACGCAGAAGCGGAGTTTTCATATCGAGAGCTTCGCCGCCGTAGGAGCAGAATGCGGTCGGAATGCAAAGAACGCCTTCTTTAATGAAAGCATATGAGGTGGGATCCCATGCGGTGTAGCCTCTTGCCTCAAAGGTGGCTCTCAGGCCGCCTGAGGGGAAGCTTGATGCGTCGGGCTCGCCTCTGACAAGCTCTTTGCCCGAGAACTCCATAATAACGCTGCCGTCTTTGCAGGGAGAAATGAAGCTGTCATGTTTCTCTGCAGTGATACCCGTCATGGGCTGGAACCAATGAGTAAAATGGGTAGCTCCGTTTTCAACCGCCCAATCCTTCATTGCGTTGGCAACTACATTTGCAACGGCGATATCAAGGCGTTTGCCGTCCTGAATCGTCTTTTTCATTGCCTTGTAGGTTTCTTTTGGTAATCTCGACTTCATGGCTTTATCGTCAAAAACCATACAGCCGAAATATTCGGGAACACTTTTCATGCTCTATCTCTCCTTGTCTTAATGTATTGAAACATCCGATATAAAAAATGGCAAAGACACCGTTGGTTGGGCGCCTTTGCCTTGCTATGGCATAAGTATACCGCCAAAGCCGTTCAAAGTCAAGCAATTTTACCCGATTTTCGCATATTCTTGCAATCTGACGGATTTCTCGTCGAAATAGTGAAATTCTTTTGTGAATTTTGTGGAAATCGCCGAAAATGTCATTTTAGGGTTTGACAAAGCAAATCATTAACATTATAATATGGGGGAACAAAGGTGTTCGCAAACGGCAAATGTGCCGTTTTTGCGGGCGCCTTTAATTTTTTGTTAGGGAATGAAGCTTATGCTAAAAAAAGAGGGCCAGATAAGAATCCCCTCCGGCTGCGCCATCGCCGGTCTTTTCTCAAAAGACGGCAAATGCGTTTCGGGCGACAAGATCGTTAAGGCCATGACAACAATGCACGACCGCTCCAACGGATTGGGCGGCGGTTTTGCGGGCTACGGAATTTATCCGCAGTATAAGGATTACTATGCTTTTCACATTTTCTATGACAGCATGTCTGCCCGTGAAGAATGCGAAAAATATCTTGACGATATGTTTGAGATAATTAACCTTTCCAAAATACCCATCAGAAAATCGCCTAAAATCATTGACGAGCCTTTGATCTGGCGCTATTTCGTTGCTCCGAACCCCAACAAGCTCAGAGACAGTCAGCTTGACGAAAAAGAATATGTTGTCAGAGCGGTTATTAAAATAAACACCGAATTTGACGGCTCATATGTTTTCTCAAGCGGCAAAAACATGGGCGTTTTCAAGGCTGTCGGTTACCCCGAGGATGTCGGCGAATTCTACAGACTGGAAGAATACGAAGGCTATTCATGGACGGCTCACGGAAGATATCCGACCAACACCCCCGGCTGGTGGGGCGGCGCTCATCCGTTCTCAATGCTCGATTATTCAATCGTTCATAACGGCGAAATTTCGTCATATGACGCAAACCGCCGTTACATTGAAATGTTCGGATATAAATGTAATCTTTTAACGGATACCGAAGTTATTACATACATTATTGATTATCTTGTCCGCAAACAGGGGCTGACGCTTGAAGAAACGGCAAGCGTCATTGCCGCACCGTTCTGGTCAACCATTGAGGGCAAGGACGAAGAAGAGCGCAAACGCCTGACTTATCTGCGAAACACCTTCAGCAGTCTGCTGATTACGGGACCGTTCTCCATTCTGCTCGGCTTCAACGGAGGACTTATGGCTCTTAACGACAGGCTGAAGCTGCGTTCAATGGTTGTCGGCGAAAAGGACAAGACCGTTTATATTGCAAGCGAAGAATGCGCCATCAGAATGATGGAGCCTGACATTGAAAAGATATGGTCGCCCAAGGGCGGAGAAGCCGTTATTGTCAGATTGGAAGGCGGTGAGAACAATGCCGATTAATTTCATTTATCCCGATTATGAGGTTGTCAGAGACAACACCCGATGCATAAGATGCAGAGCCTGCGAAAGGCAGTGCGCCAACGGAGTTCACAGCTATGACGCTGAGTCAAACTTCATGAAAAGCGACGAATCAAAATGCGTCAACTGCCACAGATGCGTTTCGCTCTGCCCCACAAGGGCGCTCAAAATCGTCAGAACGCCCCATACATTTAAGGAAAACAACAACTGGAACGAGCGTGCAATTGAAGAAATCTATATGCAGGCGGGAAGCGGCGGAGTTCTGCTTTCGTCAATGGGAAATCCCGAAAAATATCCCGTCTATTGGGATAAAATTCTCATCAACGCTTCTCAGGTTACCAACCCTCCCATCGACCCGCTGAGAGAGCCCATGGAGACCCGCACATTTCTCGGCAAAAAGCCCTCAAAGATTGAGCGCAATCCCGACGGCTCGCTGAAAGACAATCTTCCCCCTCAGCTTGAGCTTGAAATGCCCATAATGTTCTCGGCAATGTCCTACGGCTCGATAAGCTACAACGCTCACGAAAGCATGGCCCGTGCCGCTCAGGCTCTCGGAACATACTACAACACCGGCGAGGGCGGTCTGCACGAGGACTTCTATCAATACGGTGCAAACACGATTGTTCAGGTTGCTTCGGGCAGATTCGGCGTTTATAACGATTATCTCAACGCAGGCGCCGCAATAGAAATCAAAATGGGTCAGGGCGCAAAGCCCGGTATCGGCGGCCACCTGCCGGGAACAAAAATCGTCGGCGACATTGCAAAAACGAGAATGATTCCCGAGGGCTCGGACGCTATCTCCCCCGCCCCGCACCATGATATTTATTCAATTGAAGATTTAAGACAGCTTGTTTATTCTCTTAAAGAAGCTACGGAATACAAAAAGCCCGTCATCGTTAAGGTTGCGGCGGTTCACAACATAGCCGCAATCGCAAGCGGCATTGCACGAAGCGGTGCGGATATTATCGCAATCGACGGCTTCAGAGGCGGCACGGGCGCCGCTCCGACAAGAATCAGAGACAATGTCGGCATTCCCATTGAGCTTGCGCTTGCGAGCGTTGATTCAAGGCTCAGAGACGAGGGCATCAGAAACACGGTTTCGCTCGTTGTCGGCGGCAGTATCAGAAACAGCGCAGATGTTGTTAAGGCAATTGCTCTCGGTGCCGATGCGGTTTATATTGCAACGGGCGCGTTGATAGCTTTGGGCTGTCACCTTTGCAGAAACTGCCAGAGCGGCAACTGCAACTGGGGCATTGCAACGCAGAAGCCCGAGCTTGTCCGCAGACTTAATCCCGATATCGGATACCGCAGACTTGTTAATCTCCTCACCGCCTGGAACAGAGAAATCAAAGAGCTCATGGGCGGCATGGGCATTAACTCCATTGAAGCTCTCAAGGGCAACCGCCTCATGCTCAGGGGCATAGGTCTGACAGAGAAAGAGCTTGAAATTCTGGGAATTTCCCACGCAGGTGAATAATTATGAAAAGAGTATATGTCAATGAAAAGTGGTGCCTCGGCTGCCACCTTTGCGAATATTACTGCGCCTACGCCAACAGCGGCGAAAAGGATATGGTTAAGGCGTTAACCAACTTGCAGATTCACCCGAGAATTCAGATTGAAGAACAGAACGGCATTTCATTTGCCGTTTCCTGCCGCCATTGCGATGAGCCGCTTTGCGTTAAGGGCTGTATCACGGGTGCTCTGACCAGGCAGGACGGAGTTATCGTTATCGACAAGGATAAATGCGTAGGCTGTTACACCTGCATACTTTCCTGCCCCTACGGCGCAATTTCTCATAACGAGACGGGTGCAATTCAGAAATGCGAGCTTTGCACAAAAACCGCAGAGGGCGTTCCGCAATGCGTTAAGGGCTGCCCCAACGGCGCAATAGTCTTTGAAGAGAGGTGACGGAGATGAAATATGTTATTATCGGCAACTCCGCCGCTGCGACGGGAGCCGTTGAGGGAATCAGGGGTATTGACAAATCCTCACCGATTACTATAATATCTAAGGAAAAATATCATACCTATTCCCGTCCGCTGATTTCATACTACCTCTGCGGCAAAACCGATTTGCAGAGAATGAAATACAGACCCGACGATTTTTACGAAAAGAACGGTTGCACCTGCCTTTTCGGCGAAACCGCAGTAAAAATCGATAAAGACAAAAAAGCGGTTCTGCTTGAAAGCGGCAAAGAGGTTGAATACGACAGACTTCTTGTTGCAACGGGTTCTTCGCCGTTCGTTCCGCCCATTAAAGGGCTTGAAAAAGTCAATAAAAAGTTCACTTTTATGAGCCTTGACGATGCGCTTGCGCTTGAAACCGAGCTTGGTAGCGACAAAAAGGTTCTGATTGTCGGCGCAGGTCTTATCGGCCTTAAATGCGCCGAGGGAATCAAAGACAGAGTCGGCGAAATCACCGTTATTGACCTTAGCGAAAGGGTTCTTTCAAGCATTCTCGATTCCGAGGGTTCGGAAAGGGTCAAAAAGCATCTTGAAGCGGAAGGATTAAAATTAATTCTCGGTCACACCGTTTCGGAGTTTGACGAAAGCTCCGCAGTAACAGACAGCGGCGAAAAGATTGATTTTGATATTCTTGTTCTTGCTCTCGGCGTTCGCCCCAACACCTCCCTGCTGACCGAAATCGGCGCTCAGGCGGGCAGAGGCATCAAGACCGCCGATTCAATGGAAACAAGCATTGACGGCATCTACTGTGCAGGCGACTGCTGCGAAAGCCACGATGTTTCAAGCGGTCAGGACAGAATCCTTGCCCTGCTCCCCAACGCCTACCGTCAGGGTGAAATTGCGGGAATCAACATGGCGGGCGGAAACGCCGCATTTGACAGAGCCATTCCGATGAATGCTATCGGATTTTTCGGGCTTCACATTATCACGGCAGGCACATATGACGGCGAAGTATTTGAAAAATCGGACGAAAAGAGCTATAAAAAGCTTTTCTGCAAAGACGGCTATCTTGTCGGCTACATAATGGTCGGCGATGTTGAAAAGGCGGGCATTTACACCTCGCTGATTCAGAACAGGATTCCGCTTTCGGACATCGATTTCGGCCTTATATTTGAAAAACCGTCGCTGATGGCGTTCTCCCGTAAATACAGAAACGAAAAGCTCGGAGGTAGAAGCCAATGATTCATATAGACGCAAACGGCAAGGATTTCAAGGAGCTCAACGAGCTTATCAGAGGCTCAGACGAGGTTACGGTTGACAACTGCCTCGGTCAGCGCTTCATTGCAAGCGGAATGAGCGGCAAGAATATAACCATAAACGGCGTTCCCGGCAACGCCCTCGGCTCTTATCTCAACGGCGCTGAAATTACCGTTAACGGCAACGCTCAGGACGCCGCAGGCGACACGATGAATGACGGAAAAATCATCATTCACGGCAATGTCGGCGATGCGGCGGGCTATGCGATGAGAGGCGGAGAAATCTATGTTGAGGGCAATGCAGGCTACCGCGCGGGAATCCACATGAAAGCTTACAAAGAGAAGCTCCCCGTTATGGTCATCGGCGGAGTTTGCGGAAGCTTTCTCGGAGAATACCAGGCGGGCGGTCTGATAATCGTTCTCGGCAGAAATCCCGAATCTGCACCGATAGTCAGCAACTTCTGCGGAACGGGAATGCACGGCGGAAAGATTTTTCTCAGATGCGATGAAATAAGCTTCAATCTGCCCAAGCAGGTCAAAACCCGCAAGGCAGAGCCTGAAGATCTTGAAGAAATCAAGCCTTACATTGATAATTATTGCAAATATTTCGGCTGTGACAGCTCGGAAATCCTTTCGGGGAACTTCTTCATTCTTTCCCCCGACAGCGGAAATCCGTATAAACAGCTTTATGTTCAGAATTAAAAATTGTGTGTTAATTATGCAGAACAGTCTGCATAAGGAGGAATTCTTGTGAAAAAAGGTTATCTTGTTCTGGCAAACGGTAAAATCTATGAAGGAAAGCTGTTCGGCGCAGAGTGCGACACCCTCGGCGAGCTTGTTTTCACAACGGGTATGTGCGGCTACATCGAAACGCTGACCGACCCGAGCTACTGCGGACAAATCGTCATGCAGACCTTCCCGACCATCGGAAATTACGGAATTATTGAGGACGATTTTGAGGGCGAATGTGCCGTCAAGGGCTATGTTGTCCGTGAATGGTGCGAGCATCCCTCGAATTACAGAAGTCAGTATGATGTTGACAAATTCCTCAAAGACCGTGGAATCTGCGGTATCAGCGGAGTTCCGACAAGAGAGATCACAAGAATTATCAGAGAAGAAGGCGTTATGAACGCCGCTATCTGCTCCGAAGTTCCCGAAAGCCTTGAAGAAATTTTCGGCTATTCGGTCAAAGATACGGTTGAAGCGGTCAGCCGTGAAAAAGAGGTTTTCCCCGCAATCGGCAAGGAGCTTCACAAGGTTACACTGATTGATTACGGCGCAAAGCAGAATATCGTCCGTGAGCTTCAGAAGAGGGGCTGCACGGTAACGAAAGTTCCCTACGACACAACGGCTGAAGCGATTCTTGCCGAAAAGCCTGACGGAATAATGCTTTCAAACGGTCCCGGCGACCCGTCGGACAATGTCGGCTGTATTGAAGAAATCAGAAAGCTCATGGGCAAGGTTCCCATTTTCGGCATATGCCTTGGTCATCAGCTCATGGCTCTTGCGAACGGCGGCAAGACCGTTAAGCTCAAATACGGCCACAGGGGCTGCAATCAGCCCGTCAAGGATGTCAAGGGCACGAGAACTTATATCACCAGTCAGAATCATGGCTACGCAGTTGTCAGCGAAAGCCTTGAGGGCAAGGGCGAGGTTCGCTATATCAACGCCAACGACGGCACCTGCGAGGGCATTGACTATCCCGGTCAGAATGCGTTTTCGGTTCAGTTCCACCCTGAAGCCTGCTCAGGACCTCTTGACACGGAATTTCTTTTTGACAGATTCATTGAAATGATGTAACACTCCATAAAAAGCAAAGTCTCCCGAACGGACACGCTGTTCCGACGGGAGACTTTTGCTTTTGGAAAAGAATTATATAGTTTTATTAAGGCTTTTTGATCTGATTGAGCTTGGCGTTCAATCCGAGAAGCTGTTCTTTGGTCAGCTTGATTCCTGCCGTTCCGATAAGGTTCGTGAGCCTGATGATTGTGAATCCTCCCATCATCTGCATCATGCCTTCGCTCATTTCAAAGCCTGCCATCATGCCACCGCCTTGACCGCCTGATGCCATAATCTCTTTCATAAGACCGGCAAACAGCATCATTCCCTCGGGGGATTTCATAACATCACCCATTTTGTCGTTGAGCGAAAAATATCCCTCACGCTCGGTAATGTCGAACCAATTCAGAACCGCACCTTTTTCTTTAAGGCGGTAATCCTCGTTGAATTTTTCGGTTCTGCGGATAAAGCTGTCATCCGTGCATTCGCCTGCAACGGCGTGAAGCTTCGTTTCGGGGCTGACGGGAACATCAAAGCGGAAGAAATGATCGCCGCATTTCTGCCTGCCGAGGCTTTTGCCGTTTGCAAAAAGCTCAACCTCGGGCTGATTTGAATAAACCGTTATCTTTGTAACATCCTCAGCACGGTCAACATATCTCTTGCCGCAGATATGAACGAACGGTTCGTCGGAAAGCCA
>JBJEQC010000066.1:0-23971 GCA_051881555.1 Acutalibacteraceae bacterium | reverse complement strand
CGTCAAATTCAAATTTGTAGCGAACGATGTCCGGTCCTGAATGGGCATAATATATTGCATTGTTCAAAAAACTTATAGATTTTATTTTCAAGATATGTTATAATTGTTTTTAGATTTTTATACGGAAGGATGACATTCTGATGAAATATGCGGTTGTTCTTTATGACGGAATGGCGGACTATCCTGTCCCCGCTCTCGGCGGCAAAACTCCCATGGAGCTTGCAAAAAAGCCGATTTTTGACTCTCTCGCCAAAAAAGGCAGAGTCGGCATTGTAAAAACGGTTGCCGACGGTCTGAAGCCCGGCAGCGACGTTGCAAATCTCAGCGTTCTCGGCTATGACCCCAAGGTCTGCTACACGGGTCGCTCTCCGCTTGAAGCGGTCAGCATCGGCGTTAAAATGGCAGATGACGATGTCGCTCTTCGCTGTAATGTCGTTACGCTCAGCGACGAGGAAAACTACGGCGACAAAACCATGCTCGATTATTCCGCAGGCGATATTTCAAGCGCCGAAGCGGCTGAAATAATCAAAACCGTTCAGGAGCATTTCGGCAACGATGAATTCACTTTTTACAGCGGCGTCAGCTACCGCCATTGCCTTATCTGGCACGGCGGCACGACCGAGCTTGGCAAAATGACTCCGCCCCACGACATTTCGGGCAGGGTTATCGGCGAGCATCTCTCAACCGCTCCGAACGCCGAAAAGCTCATAAAAATGATGAAAGAAAGCTATGAGCTTCTGAAGGATCATCCCGTCAACAAAAAGAGGATTGCCGAGGGCAAGGCTCCCGCAAACTCAATCTGGCTCTGGGGCGAGGGCAGAAAGCCGTCGCTTGCTTCGTTTGAAAAGACCTACGGCGTTAAGGGCAGTATTGTTTCCGCCGTTGACCTGCTCAAGGGCATCGGAATCTGTGCAGGCATGGGCACTCCCGAGGTTGAGGGCGCAACCGGCTACATTGACACGAATTTTGAGGGCAAGGCAAATGCCGCCGTTGAAGAATGGAAAAACGGCAAAGACCTTGTTTATATACACATTGAAGCTCCCGACGAATGCGGCCACCGCAACGAGCCTGAAAATAAAGTCAGGGCAATTGAGCTGATTGACGAAAGGGTTCTGCCGATTATTCTTGACTACCTCAACTGCTGCGGCGAGGATTATAAAATAATGATTCTGCCCGACCATCCGACGCCGATCGTCACTCAGACTCATGCGGGCGACCCCGTTCCGTTTATGATTTATCATAAGAATGTCGAAACCGACAGCGGCGTTGATTCGATAAACGAAAATTCGGCGAAAGCGACGGGAGATTATGTCGCCGTCGGTCACACGCTGATGAAAGAATTTCTGGAGGGCTGAAAAATGGGCTATAAAATCAACACAAAATGTATTCTCAGCGGCTATTCGCCGAAAAACGGAGAGCCGAGACAGCTCCCCGTCTATCAGAGCACGACTTATAAATACGATTCGAGCGTTGAAATGGGAAAGCTTTTTGACCTTGAATCCGAGGGCTATTTCTACACAAGGCTTCAGAATCCGACAAACGACGCTGTCGCCGCAAAAATCGCCGACCTTGAGGGTGGCGTCGGAGCAATTCTGACTTCATCGGGTCAGGCGGCTTCGTTCTATTCGGTTTTCAACATTGCCGGAGCGGGAGACCATATAGTCAGCTCTGCCGCAATTTACGGCGGAACATACAATCTTTTCAATGTCACCATGAGAAAGCTCGGCATTGATTTCACCTTTGTCAGCCCTCACGCAAGCGAGGAGGAGCTGAACGCCGCATTCAAGCCCAACACCAAGGCGGTTTTTGCCGAAACGCTTTCCAACCCCGCTCTTGAAGTGCTCGACATTGAAAAGTTCGCTTCGGTGGCTCATTCCCACGGCGTTCCGCTCATTGTTGACAACACCTTCCCCACCCCCGTCAACTGCCGTCCGTTTGAGTTCGGCGCAGATATCGTCACGCATTCAACAACAAAATATATGGACGGTCACGCCACAAGCGTAGGCGGCTGTATTGTTGACAGCGGCAACTTTGACTGGACTCAGAACGACAAGTTCCCCGGGCTGACAACTCCCGACGATTCATACCACGGCATAACCTATACCGAGCGTTTCGGTAAGCTTGCATATATCACCAAAACAACGGTTCAGCTCATGCGTGACCTTGGCTCGATTCCGTCTCCGTTCAACGCATTCTTGCTCAATCTCGGGCTTGAAACCCTGCCGCTGAGAGTTGAAAGACATTGTCAGAACGCTCTGAAGGCTGCGGAATTTATCCGTAACAGCGGCTGTGCGATTGAGGTTAATTACCCCGGCATGGAGGGCAGCCGAGGCTATGAAACAGCCAAAAAATATATGCCCAACGGCACGAGCGGAGTTATTTCATTCAGAATCAAGGGCGGCAGAGACGCCGCAACGAAATTCATGGACAGCCTTAAAATCGCCGAAATCGCAACCCATGTTGCAGACGCAAGAACCTGCTGCCTGCACCCGGCGAGCACAACTCACCGCCAGCTCACGGCTCAGGAGCTTATCGACTGCGGAATATCGGACGACCTTATCCGTCTTTCTGTCGGCATTGAGCATATTGACGATCTTCTTGAAGACATCGGCAATGCGCTTGAAGCTTCGCAAAAATAAAATAACTGATAATATGACAAAGCGGGCAGCCCTTTCGGGTTGCCCGCTTTGTCGTGATGAAAATATCTAAGAAAGTGGAAATTCAAACTTTACGAAACAGCGGGAGCCATACGGCACCCGCCGAATTCTGATTATTTATTTAACATTCCGAGAAGTCCTTCAATTGCCTCGCCGAGCTTGCCCCAGATATCGCTGCCGATTACCTTGCTGATAAGGCTGGGAAGATCGTTGAGAAGGAAATTGATAATATTTTCAAGACCCTCTTTGATCTTGTTCAGAGTGTCGTTAACAGGGCCGACCTTGACCTGATAAGTCTTTTCAACGGTCTTAACGGTAACCCACTGATTGCCGCCGATGAATCTTTCAAGTCTGTAAGTAACCTTGACATTCATGGTCTTTTCGGCGTTATCCTTGCCGGGAGTAAATGTTCCCTTGAGGCCCTTAACGCCCGAACCTGAAAAATCTGCATTTACCTTGTCGCCTGCCGTGAATGACTGGGGAACAAGTCTTGTGTCGCCGAATTCTGCGTTGGTGCCAACGCCGTAGGTATCGCCGTTAACGGTGAAGGTCTGGCTTTCGTTGGCATAAACCTTGCCTGTGGGGCCGACGAATGTGCATCTGCTGACATCAGCCTGATAGCTTGCTCTTGTGTTGGTCTTGACATTGAGAGCGTCGCTGACTTCGCCGGGCTCCTGATTTGTATTAAGAGTATATCTTGCAATGATGCTGTAGGAAGTGTCGGGGGTGAGCTTTGTGAAGCTGCCGCTTGCATCCCATGTTGCGCCCTTGTTGATTGAAAATTCAACGCCTTCAACTGCCTGAACAACGATTTCGGTGTTGGTCTTGTTGATAAGTACGGGAGCATCGGGCTTGCCGGCGGGAGGAGTCATCTTTGTTGTTACGGTTGTTGAAACCTCTTTGCTTGCATAGGAAACATTGGGAACGGCCTTTGTTCTGACCGATACGGTGTAAGCTGTTTCGGGAGCAAGATTTTTAAACTCAACAGTATCGCTCCAGTCAACAAGCACATTGCCGGCTGCATTTGTCAGCTTATACTCGCAACCGTCAACCTTGTTAACGGTTATTGAGGTTGCCTTAACAGCGGTCGGAACGGGAGCGGCGGGAACTTTACCCTCTTTAAGAATGGTTACTGTTGCTGAAATTGAAAGCGTCTTTTCTTCGTTGTAAGCAGTAACGGTATATGTAGTGCCATATACAAGATTGCTGAATGTCCAAGCGCTTCCGTCAACGGTCTGACCCTTATCGTTCTCTGCGCATTCGGGAGTAAGCGTTATCTGATCAATGCTTGAAATCGGATATTCAACGCCTGCTTTTTTGAATGATTTGGGAACGATTATCTTATTATACTCTCCGTCCTGATACGGTACGAACTCGTCGCCCTCTGTCGCTGCGCTTACGGAAATTGCAAGACCCGAGCAAAGCATGAGCAATGCAAGGAGCAATGACAGCGCTTTTTTGGTTGCTGATTTGGTTTTTGTCATTTTATTTTCCTCCGTTTTATATTTTCTTCCGTTTTTTCGGAAGTTATAGCTGAATTATAACACATAATTTTCAAAAATGGAATAGTTATTTTTTAACATTTTATTAAATTTACGGCAAAATACGGCTTTAAATTTCTTAATTTTATATTAAAATAATTTTCATTGACATTTTCGGTCTTTTTTATTAGAATTTTCTTGATAAAACTCAAAAGGAGTAAAATGAAATGAACAGAGCTGATTATGCAAAAGAACTTTTCGAGAGCGGCTGTAACTGCTCCCAAGCCGTATTCTGCGCCTTTCACGACCGCACAAGTCTCTCAAAAGATGAGGCGCTCCGCCTTTCCGCGGGCTTCGGCGGCGGTTTCGGCAGAATGAGAGAGGTCTGCGGCGCATTCAGCGGGCTGACCATGGTGCTTTCAAATGAATTTGCCTGCTCCGACCCCTCGGACCACGAAAAAAAGAAAGAAATGTATGCCTTGATTCAGAAAGCCGCCGAGGAATTCAAAAAAGAGAACGGCTCAATCATTTGCAGAGAGCTTCTCGGGCTTTCCGAAAAGTCCTCATCTCCCGAGCCGGAGAAAAGAACGGGAGAATACTATAAAAAACGCCCCTGCGCCGAAATTGTTCGATGCGCCGCCGAAATTGCCGAAAAATTAATTGAAAACGCAGAATAATTTTGATTTTTCGCTTGTATCATTTAATAATATATGATAATATACTATTACATTTATCTTACCGCTTTTAGGAGTGATTTTTGAAATGAAATTGCCCGTTGCCGTTCAGCTCTATTCCGTCAGAGACGAAATGGAAAAGGATTTTTACGGCACAATTGAAAAAATGAAAGAGCTCGGTTATGACGGCGTTGAATTTGCCGGTCTTTTCGGTCAGAATCCCGCCGAAATCAAGGCTTTCTGCGAAAAGACGGAAATTGTTCCCATTTCCGCTCATGTTCCCTATTATGACATGCTTGCCGACCCCGAAGGAGTTCTCTCCGACTATGCCGAAATCGGCTGCAAATATGTTGCCGTGCCTTATCTGACCGAGGAATGCAGACCCGGAACCGACGGCTTTGAAGCTACCGTTGAGGGAATCCGCAAAATCGGCGAAGCCGCAAAGAAGCTCGGCATTCAGCTTCTCTATCACAACCACGACTTCGAGTTTGTGAAGCTCGGCGACGAATATGCTCTCGATGTGCTTTATTCAACCGTTCCCGCCGATCTGCTCAAAACCGAGATAGACACCTGCTGGGTCAATGTCGGCGGAGAGAATCCTGCGGAATACATTGAAAAATATTCAGGCAGAGCGCCTGTCGTTCATCTCAAGGATTTCAGAATGAGCGGCAAGACCGGCGGCAAGCTTTATAACCTTATCGGCATTGACGACGGCGGCGAGGAGGAAGCCGAAGAATCATTCTCATTCATGCCCGTCGGCTACGGCGCTCAGGATATGCCCGAAATTCTTTCGGCGTGTGAAAAGGCGGGCGCAGAGTGGGTTGTTGTTGAGATTGATTCTCCTCCCAAGGGCGAAACTCCCATTAACTCGGTAAAGCTCAGCCGTGAATATCTCAAAACATTGAATTGGTAAAAATAAATAAAGCGAGGTATTGCTATGTCAGAAAACATTCTTGATAAATTCAAAGACGCTCCGTCAGACGAAAAAGTCAGAGATTACAGCAAAAAGCTCAAGGTCGGCATTATCGGAACGGGCTGGATTGCCGAGGCTCATGTCAAGGCTTATCAGAAATGCCCCGATGTTGAGATTGTTGCCGCCGCAGACCTTGTTCCCGGCAAAGCCGAGGCTTTCTGCGAAAGATACGGCGTTGACAATGTAAAATTCTATCCGAGCCACAAGGAGCTTATTGATGCGGGCGAATGCGACGCAGTCAGCGTTTGTACTTATAACGCAACCCATGCGGAATGCGCCATTTACGCTCTTGAACACGGAGTAAGCGTTCTGCTTGAAAAGCCCATGTGCGTTACTCTTGACGAAGCAGTTGCAATCTGCAAGGCCGAGAAGGCGAGCGACGCCGTGCTTTCAATCGGTTTTCAGCCCCGTTTTGACGAGAACATGAAAATGCTCAAAAGAGTTGTTCAGTCGGGCGAGCTTGGCAAGATTTATTATATCCAGACGGGCGGCGGACGCCGCAGAGGAATCCCCACCCCGTTCGGCACTTCATTTATCGAGAAAGAGACCGCAGGCATCGGCGCACTCGGCGATATCGGCTGTTACTCTCTTGACATGGTTCTCAACTCAATCGGCTATCCGAAGCCCCTGACCGTTTCGGGCTACAAATCCGATTTCTTCGGCAAGAGCCCCGAATATGAGCATCACGATGTTTTCGGCGTTGACGATTTCGCCGCAGGCTTTATCCGTCTTGAGGGCGGAATTATCCTCGATTTCAGAATCGCATGGGCAATGAACCTTGACACCCCGGGCGATACCATCATCATGGGCACCAAAGGCTCGGTCAGAGTTCCCTCAACCGAATGCTGGAACGGCAGTATCGGAGGACCTCTCGTTATTTATCACGAAATTGCAGGCGAGCAGATCGAAACCGTTATTCCCGAAAAGAAGAATTCGGCAGACTGCTTTGACATCAAGATTCGTTCCTTTGTTGACGCAGTTAAAGAGGGCGGCGAAGCTCCCGTTCCCTGCAGTCAGATTCTTTATAATCAGGCTATCATCGACGGCATTTCCCGTTCGGCAGAGCTTGGCAGAGAAATTGAAATCGAGATTCCCGAGATATAATAATATTATACATTAAATTATACGGGCTGTGATGCTTGAACGCGTCGCAGTCCGTTTTTTCTGAATTGACAGTATTTTCCGCCTATTGATTTTTGAATTGTGAAATGATATAATGCTATTGTATATTGGTGAAATATTGCATATCGAAGGGGGACAAGCTTATGTGCAACACCTTTATCAAGATTATCAGCGTTATTATTCTGATAATCGCATTTCTTGTTAATGCGCTCGGGCATTTTATCGGCATCGGGGATATTATCCCCACCGGCTGTCTGACCACAACCGAGGTGACAACGGAGGTTGAATCATCAACGGCAGAGCCGACAACGGGCATAATTCCGACCGAACCCACATCGGCAACCGAGCCGACTTCGCCCGAAACCACCTCAACAACCGTTGCTTCGACCGCAACCACAACAGCGCCGGCAACAACCACAACTACAGCACCCGCAACAACTGCTACCACTTCACCGACCACCACGACAACGAGAGCAACGACAAAACCGACCACAACCGAGGAAGGGCCTTTTGTTGATTCGGCTGAGCCTGTATCGTTTTCGATTCTGGGCGGCAACAGAGACGACATATTCAAAGGCGTTGCTTCGACCTCCGACGGTGGCTTCGTTGCCTGCGGAATTTCAAGCTCCACAACCGGCGACCTTGACGGAAAATATTCAGGAGACTGGCAGGCACCTTATTCATTCGTCGCAAAATTCGATAAAGACGGCAATTTAAAATGGCTGAAGGGCATCGGCAGCTCAACGGGCGGAGTCGTTCTTGAAGACATTGCTGTTCTCAGCAGCGGCAGTATCGTTGCAGTCGGCTACAGCAAGGCAACCGAATATGCGCCGAACACCGTTTCAAGCGGCACTAACAATGCCATCGCCCTGAAAATCTCAACATACACAGGCAAGGTCACTCTCCAGAAAGGCTTCGGAGGCTCTCAGGCGGATATGTTCTATTGCGTTGACGCAACCGAAAACGGCTTTGTTGTCGGCGGAAAGGCGCATTCAAATGACGGAAGCTTTGAGGGCTTGCCGGGCAGCAGCGCAATAATCATGAATTTTGATTCCGATTTCAATACTCTTTGGAAGAAATATCTTCACGGCGAAAAGGGCGCATCAATTGAGGACATCAGCGTTGACACAAGCGGAAACATTTTTGCCGCATGCCTCACCTCATCAACTACAGGCGAATTTGCCGCTTTTGAAGAGCTCATGGGCAAAAACACCGATTCGCTCATTCTTAAATATGACTCCGACGGTAATTATCAATGGGGTCATGTTATTGCAACGAGCGGCATTGATGAATTCGCTTCGGTTGCGGCGGATAACAAGGGCGGCTGTCTTGTCGGCGGTCAATACGAATTAATGACCACCGTTTCGCCCGACGGCACTCTTGAAGGCATCCACAACTGCGGCGGAATTGACGCAGTTCTCGTTCGCCTCAACAGCGAAGGCGAACGCCGCTGGGTCAAGGTTATCTCCGGCATCAGCGATGACTTTATAACGGGCGTTGCCGCAACGACGGGCGGCTTTGCCGTTACGGGCTACACAGCTTCTGCAAACCGTGATTTCAGTTCAATCGGCAACAAGGGCGATTATGACGGCTTCACCTGCTTTGTCAGCAATTCGGGCACAACTGTTCAGATGTTCTCTCAGGCAGGCTCGGGCGAGGACAGCGCAACGGCGGTTGCCTGCTCCGAGAGCGGCAGAGTTATGGTTGTCGGCAAATCGACATCAACCGACAGCGTTTTCACAAAAGATGAAAGCATTTACGGCGCTTACACGGGCTATGTTTCCGTCTACAGCGTAACGGCTTCATAAAAAAACTATAATCAAACCCGTATCGGAGCGGCTTCATTTGCAAGCACTTTGATACGGGTTTTTTGTTGTTAGACTATATACTATATTATTTATCCCAGATCGGGCTGATCGTCAAGCAGAACCGACGGCTTGTCAAAGCCTTCAAGCTCCAGAATCACGATTTCATTTTTGCCTTTTTTGAGGAACGGAGCGGGCAGATATGCCGAGCGCTGAGGGCCTTTCTCCCAATAGCGGGAAAGCACGCGGTTGTTGACAATTATTATGCCTTTTTTGAAGCCGGGAAGCTTGACAAAGGTGTCGCAGCATTCGTCAAGCTCGATTTCCGCTTTGAGGAAAAGCGGCGTTCCGTCAAATTCGGCTGCGCCGTCGGAAAATCCGACTCCCGAAATATCGTCAAGCGGCAAAGGATAATTCTGCCAATGATAAACAAAATTGTTTCCGAAGCCGATGCCCTGAGTTATTCCCTTGGAATCCTTAAGGTTTGCGCCGTAGTTAACCCTGCCCATGTTTTCAACCAAAACGGCAAGCTCGTTGCCCTGAGGGTCAATTTCAATTTTGCACTGATTCTTTTCGTCATTGCGGTACTGAATGCCGACAAATTCACCGTCACGGTAGATATATCCCCTGTCGTGAACCTCCTGAAGCCTTACCTCCTGAGCCTCTCTCGGGCCTCTGACAACGGTCTTATAAAGCACGAAGCCGTAACCGCAGCCGAGCTTTTCCATTGTCAGCGGAGCAACGGATTCAACGGGCTTTGAAAGAACATCAAGGTTATCAAACAGCCTTGCCGACTGAGTGAATGCTATCTCGCCGTATCTCTTTTTCTTTATCGGTTCGGGCATTTCAATCTCGGGAATCGGGGCGTATTTTGAAACAACCTCTTTGAATTTATAGTATTTTTCGGTCGGCTCGCCGTTTTCGTTCAGCGGAGCGTCATCGTCATAGCTTGAAACGGTCGGCTCATAGCTGCCGTAGCAGTTTGCTCCGTTCATATAGCCGAAGTTCGTTCCGCCGTGGAACATATAGGCGGATACGCTTGCACCGAGCGAAAGAATTTCATCAAGGCTTGCCGCCGCATCCTGCGGGTCACGGCTGTGATGCTCCTCGCCCCAATGGTCAAACCAGCCGTTCCAGTATTCGGCGCACATCAGAGGTCCTTCGGGCTGATATTTTCTGAGAAAATCAAACTGCTCCTTTGCCCTTGAACCGAAATTTGCGGTCTTGTGGATTTCGGGCAAAGTGCCGCCCGTGAGCATCTGATATTCTGCGCCGTCGGAGGTGAAAAGCGGAACGGTGATTCCCCTGCTCCTCAATCCGTCGGCAAGGTAGCGGATATATTCGCTGTCATCGCCGTAGCTGCCGTATTCATTCTCAACCTGAACGAGAATAACATTGCCGCCGTTCGTGAGCTGATGCTTTGCAAGGCGGGGAATAAGGCTGTCAAAGAAGCGGTCAACCGCCGCAATATAAGCCTTATCCATACAGCGAAGATTTATTGAATCGTTTTTCAGAAGCCACCAGGGCAGGCCGCCGAAATCCCACTCGGAGCAGATGTACGGGCCGGGGCGCACGATGGCGTAAAGCCCGAGTTCCTGAGCGATTTCAAGAAATTTCTCAAAATCGAGCATTCCCGAACAGTCAAACTCGCCCTCGTTTATCTCGTGAAGATTCCATGAAATGTAGGTTTCAACCGTGTTGAAGCCGCAGGCTCTGAGCTTTGTGAGCCTGTCACGCCAATATTCGGCGGGAACACGGAAATAATGAATCGCTCCCGAAATGATTCTGAAAGGCTCTCCGTTAAGGCGGAAGCCGTCTTTTTCAATAGTAAAATTATTCATTGTGCTGTTCCTTTTCTTCATTTATTTTGTCAGTCGGGCAATTCCTCACGCTCATAAGGGAAGTTGCTGAACACCTCGAACTTTTTCGCCCTCATCCACAGCGACGGATTAATTTTTATCGTGAAGCCGCAGCCGCTCGGAGTGAGCCACTCGTGCATGGGCAGCTCGGGAATGCCGTAGGCGGCAAGAATCGCCATGATAACTCCGCCGTGAGTTACGATTGCGGCAGAGGTCGTGCCTGTTTTCATAAGACCCTCGGCAACCTTTTCAAAGGTTTCTCTTATCCGCTTTTCAAAAGCTTCGTTGCTCTCGCCGAACGGAGGCTCAACGCCCTTTTCGCCCGCAAGCCAGCGTGGAAAGACAGGGCTTTCTTTCAGCTCCTCGGCGGTTTTATTCTCAAATTCGCCGAAATTATATTCAATAAACCCGTCAATGACTATGGGCATATTGTCGGGATAAAGAATTTTTGCCGTTTCGGTGCACCGCTTCAGCGGACTTGTGAAAACTGCGTCAACGGGCGGGAATATCAGCTCGTCCTTCATCTGACCGAGCTGAGCCTTCCCCTCCTCGCTGAGTTCGACATCGGTGTGGCCGATATAACGCCCCTCAAGGTTTTCATCGGTCAGACCGTTTCTGATTAAATGAACAGTATAGGATTTCATTCTTCCTCCAAGTTTTAAAATTCATTGCCAAAAATTCGCTTCAATTTTTGTTGAAAATATCAATATACAAATTGTATAATATTCTATATAATATCATCTGTTGAATATACAGAGGGGAGATTTTGAATAATGGAAAAAACTTTTCCGATAATTCTCAGCGAACTGCGAAAAGAAAGAGGCATGAGCCAGAAGGAAGCCGCCGCTGCTCTCGGCATATCTCAGGCGCTGCTTTCTCACTATGAAAAAGGCATCAGAGAATGCGGGCAGAGCTTTCTTATCAAGGTTGCTGATTTTTACGGAGTTTCAACCGATTATCTGCTCGGGCGCTCAACAAAGCGCCGTGAATTGCAGGAAATCGCATCGGGCATCTTCGGAAGCGACGATTTCACAGCCTCAACGGGCAAAAAGCTGGTTGAAGCGGCGTCAATTATCAAAACCGCCATGTCCGACGGGGACAAGCTGGACGGAGTTCAGCTTGACATTCTTCTCGCCATAATGATTTATAAAATTCTGATCGTTCAGGCAAATGCAGGCAATCTTCCGAAAAACTGGGCGGGCAGAGCCTGCATCAACGGAGAGGTCAAATGCAACTACATTTATATGAATCTGATTGAATCCTGCTCCGTGAAAGCATTGAATCCCAAGAGGAATCCGAACCCCGTACCCGACGAGCCTATTCCCGAACCGATTGAAGTGCTGATTAAAACGGTTGAAGAATTTATTGCGAAAAACACACTTGAGCTTGTTCCGCCCGTTCCGCAGGAATATCTGATTTAACGCAAAAATCGAAAAATAATTTGTTATTCCGATAAAAAACAGATTTCAGGTCAGTAATTTTCCGTCATGACCCGAAAATCTGTTTTTTTATTCTCTGTTTGCTTAAATTAACGATTCATAGAGCTTTATGTATTCTTTTGCAGAGCTGCCCCAGCTGTTGTCGCATTTAAGCGCTCTTGTAACCAAGGTCTGCCAATGATCACGGTCATAATATGCCGCAAGCGCTCTTCTGATTGCGTCAAGCATGTCGTAAGCATCATAGCTCTTGAAGGTGAAGCCGTTGCCCGCTCCGTCTCCGCTGTCAGTAATCGTATCCTTCAGACCGCCCGTTTCTCTGACGATTGGCACGGAGCCGTAGCGCAGAGCAACCATCTGAGAAAGTCCGCACGGCTCGCTCTTTGAGGGCATGAGGAACAAATCGCTGCCCGCATAAATCTTTCTTGCAAGGTCGGGAATGAAGCCGAGGCGCAGACCCACCTTGTCGGGGAACGCCTTTGCAAGCTCTCTGAAGAATTCTTCATATTCCCAATCGCCCGAACCCAAAATAACAAGCTGCATGTCGGAATTTGAAAGCTGTTCCCACATTACTCTTTTAACAAGGTCAAGACCCTTGTGGGCAACAAGCCTTGAAACGATTCCCATAAGCGGAACATCGTCTCTGACAGGCAGATTGAACATCTCCTGAAGCTTTGCCTTGTTCTCTTTTTTGCCCTCGGGATTCTTTGCCGAATAGTTGCAGAATATGTCTTTATCCTTTTCGGGGTTATAGCTTGCGGTGTCGATTCCGTTGAGAATGCCGCTGAGCTTATAGCTTCTTGCCCTGAGAATCGGGTCAAGACCGTGGCTGAACCACGGGTCAAGGATTTCGCCCGCATAGGTTTTGCTGACGGTAGTAACCTTATCCGCACACTCAATGCCGCCCTTCATCAGGTTGAGGCAGTCGCCGAATCTGAGAAGCTGTTCATGCTCCTCGCCGAAGCCGAAGACATCGCCGAGAATTTCGCTGCCGTATTTGCCCTGATACTGAATGTTATGAATGGTGAAAACGGTTTTGATGCCCGTGTAGCCCTCTCTGTTTGCATAGAAGGTTGAATAATAAACGGGAACAAGCGCCGTCTGCCAGTCGTTGCAGTGAATTATATCGGGCTTGAAATCAATATAAGGCAGAATTTCAAGAATTGCTCTTGAGAAGAACGCAAACCTTTCGCCGTCGTCATAATGACCGTAAAGATTATTTCTTTTAAAATAATATTCGTTGTCTATGAGGTAATATATAACGCCGCCGACATTCGCCTCAAAAATTCCGCAATACTGCCTGCGCCATGAAACGGGAACCATTATGCAGGTTATGAATTTCATTTTTGAGCGCAATTCGGCACTGACCGTGCCGTAAAGAGGCATAACGACTCTGCACGCAACCTTTCTTCTTCTGAGCGCCTGAGGCAGGGAGCCTGCAACATCCGCAAGTCCGCCGCTTGCCGCAAACGGGAGCGCTTCGCTCGCCGCATAAAGAACTTTCATTTTTATCATCCTTTCTGTCAGCCGAAAATAACGGTTGTATAATATTTGCCTTCGTATTTTACTACTCCGACGCCGATTTTTGTTGTTTCTTCGCTCATTATCTTATCTTTGTTAGCCGCCGCAACGGTCTGATAGACCGGATTTCCGCCGTAAGGCGTTGTCAGAGTATATGCACCCTGCGCCGACGGCTCGCCGAACACATCGGGATTCGCCATTGCTGCACTGTTGCCTCTTGCGGCGGATTTAAGGTCGGTTGAATGCTCAAGCGGTTCAAGACCCGCCTTTTTCCTGTCTGCATTTATCTGATCAACAATGTTCTGAGCGAGGGTGTCGTCTCTGGTCAGATCCGTCTGAATATCAATGTTGAATTTTCCGGTTGTTCCCTCCTCGGTGGTCGCCCAGATGTTTTTCTCCGTTGTAGGCGGAGCGTCAAGGGTGACAAATTCGGTCAGGGGGTTGCCGTTTTCATCCTTCTGAGGCTTTCCGAAACGGTTTGTCACAACAACGCTTGAGGTTCTCGGAACAAATTCCGTTGTCGGCTCGGTGGTGGTCGTGCTGTCCTCCCTTATTGTGTAGGAAACAACCTCGGTCACCGGATTGCCGTCGTCGTCAAACAGAGGAATGCCGTTTTCATCGGTCAGATGAACGAAGCTTGTCTGCTCGATGTATTTGGCTGTGTCTTCGGGACTCGTCACTTTCTTGGTAGTCGGATAAACATGATTCGACGAAACCTTGGGGCGGGCATATTCGTGAACCATCGTCATATAAACGATGCTTCCGTCCTCCTGCGTCTGGCTGATAACCTCAACCGAGGTTTCGATTACCGTTTCAACCTCTTTTGTTGTTTCTCGAGCGGAAGTGAAAACGCCCGTCTTGACCAATACTGCAATAACTGCAAGCACAAGCGCCAAGGCAACGACTGCGCCCGTCAGAATATTTTTCTTTGACATGGGATATCACACTTTCTCAGATAACGATTCCTTTTCCTATATAAACAGGATAATTGGAAGCGCCGCAAAGCTTTTTGCCGGGTTTAACAACCGCCTGCTTGTCGATAATCACGCATTCAAGGGATGAATTTTCTCCGACAAAGGTATCCTGCATAATAATGGAATCTTTGATTTTTGCGCCTTTTTCAACCGTTACCCCTCTGAAAAGAATCGAGTTTTCAACCTCGCCGTAAATACGGCAGCCGTCAGCAACAAGCGAATTTGAGACCTTTGCGCCGATGCCGTAAATTGCGGGAACCTGGTCTCTGACCTTTGTATAAACAGGGCTGTCGGAGGTGAAAAGCTGTTTTCTGTTTTCAAGCTTCAGAAGCTCAAGGCTGATATCGTAATAATTCTGAAGCGAACCGATAACTCTGACAAATCCCTTTTCCTCATAGCCGAACACTCTCAGGTGCTTGACATTGTTTGCAAAAAGAGTTTCAAGCTCAACAATGTTTGCTCCGTGAGCCTCGTGAAGCAGTCTTTCAAGCAGGGTTCTTCTGATAAGCATAATTTTGAGCGAATAATTGACGCTGCTGCTGTAGCAGTCAACCGTGCTTGTGCCCGTAACCCTGCCGTTCTCGTCAATGATAAGCTCCGTTGCGTTTTTGATTGCCGGGGGGATTCCCTTTGCATATGCAACGGTTATATCGGCGTTATTTGCCTCACTCTCTTTGATGAGAGCCTCATAATCCATGTTGCATATGACGTTGCAATCCGTCAGCAGAACATAGTCCTTCTGGGAATGGCTTATGTAGCTTATGCAGCCGTAAAGAGCGTCCGCTCTGCCCTTGGCAATGCCCGTGTCGGGATTGTTGAAAGGCGGCAGAAGCGTCATGCCCTCTCTTTTTCTTGAAAGATCCCACGGCTTGCCCGTTCCGATATGATCCATAAGCGAGCGGTAATTGCTCTTGGTGATAACGCCGACCTGAGAGATGCCTGCGTTAACCATGTTTGAAAGAGGAAAATCAATCAGACGGTAGCGTGCCGCAAACGGAATTGAGCCCATCGTTCTCAATGCGGTAAGCTCGGGTAATGCCTCGTCATAGGCGTTTGAAAATATAATTCCGAGAACATTTTTTGCTGCCATTATTCCGCACCTCCTACATCGCTGTCAACCATTGTGTCGGGCGCAACTTTTGCACCCTTGCCGATATGAACCGAGCTGCCGACAACGGCAACGCCCCAGCCCTCGGCGTTCTTCATGTTTTCGGGGCTTTCGCCGACAACCGCTCCCTCATCGATAACCGCATTTTCCGCAACTATCGAATACTGAACGACTGCGCCCTTTTTGATTACCGTGCCGGGCATAACTATTGAATACTTGACCTCTGCGCCCTCCTCAACGGTAACGTTTGAGAACAGAACGGAGAAATCGATGCTTCCGTCAATCTCACAGCCCTCGGTTATCATTGAATTCTCAACCTGCGCATCCTTGCCGATATAGTGCGGCGGAGAGGCGGGAGAGCGTGAATAAATTCTCCAGCTGTCATCATTCAGATCAAGATCAACCTTGGGATTGAGCAGGTCAAGGTTTGCATCCCAAAGGCTGTTGATTGTTCCGACATCCTTCCAATAGCCGTCAAACTGATAGGCAAACATTCTCTCGCCGTTTGCATGCATGGCGGGAATCAGATCGTGGCCGAAATCGTTGCCCGAATTTTCATTTGCCTCGTCCTCAATGAGATATTTCCTGAGCTTCTTCCAATTGAAAACATAAACGCCCATTGAAGCCTTGTTGCTTCTCGGATTCTTGGGCTTTTCTTCAAATTCCTTGATTGAGCCGTCGTCATTGACGATCATAAGACCGAAGCGGCTTGCCTCCTCCCACGGAACTTCAAGCATTGCGATCGTGCAGTCTGCGTTATTCTTTTTATGGAAATCAATCATCTTGGAATAATCCATTTTATAGATATGGTCGCCCGAAAGAATGAGAACATATTCGGGGTCATATCTTTCGATGAAATTGATGTTCTGATAAATGGCGTTCGCCGTTCCTTTATACCACTCGGTTCCCTTTATCTGCTGATAAGGGGAAAGAATATGTACTCCGCCGTTGGCTCTGTCAAGATCCCACGGCTGACCGTTGCCGATATAGTCGTTAAGCTCCAGCGGCTGATACTGAGTCAGAACGCCGACGGTGTAAATGCCGGAATTAACGCAATTGGAAAGAGGAAAATCGATGATGCGGTATTTGCCGCCGTAGGGCACGGCAGGCTTTGCAATTTTTTTTGTCAGAATGCCGAGGCGGCTGCCCTGACCGCCGGCAAGAAGCATAGCTATGCATTCGGGTTTTACTGCCATGAAAAGTCCTCCTTATATATTAAACGGTTTCTTTTTTCTTGCGGGATGTGTTCTTTATGAACATACAGCTGAGACCCTCAAGGTCAATCTCAATGCTGTAGTCAAATCCGTGCATCGGCTTTTTCTTTGCCCTGACCGAACCGACCGTGCTTTCTCCCCTGCCGCCGAATTCGGGGCTTGCGGAGCTGAAAACAACTCTGTAGGTTCCGGGGTCGGGAACTCCGATTCTGTATTTCTGCCTTGTCACCTTTGTGAAATTGCAAACGGGAATTATCGCATTTCCGCTCTTGTCCCGTCTGATGAAAGCAACAACCGAGTTTGCGCTGTCGTCGCTGACTATCCAGTTGAAGCCGTCCCAACTGTAATCATCCTCCCAGAGAGCGGGAGTTTTGAGATAAAACTCATTCAGCGCTTTGACATAATCCTTCAGCTTTCTGTGAGAATCATAGCCGAGCAGCATCCAATCGAGCTGCTGCTTGAAATTCCACTCCGAGAACTGACCGAATTCGCTGCCCATGAACAGCAGCTTCTTGCCCGGGTGAGACATCATGTAGCCGAGGAACGAACGAACTCCTGCGAATTTTTCTTCGTAATCGCCCGGCATTTTGTTTATCAGCGAGCATTTGCCGTGAACCACCTCGTCATGCGAAATCGGCAAAACGAAATTTTCCGAAAACGCATAGAAGAACGAGAATGTCAGGCAATCGTGATTGTATTTTCTGAAAAGCCCGTCAAGCGAGAAATAACGCAGGCAGTCGTTCATCCAGCCCATGTTCCACTTGAAGTTGAAGCCGAGGCCGCCCATATAGGTCGGCTTTGAAACCATCGGCCATGCGGTGCTTTCTTCGGCAATCATCATAACATCGCCGTGCTCCCTGAAAATGCTTTCGTTGAGCTTTTTGAGGAACGCCACGGCTTCAAGATTTTCGTTGCCGCCGTTTATATTCGGAATCCACTGACCGTCGTCTCTGTCATAGTCGAGATAGAGCATCGAAGCAACTGCGTCAACCCTCAGACCGTCAATGTGGTATTTGTCAATCCAGAACATTGCGCTTGAAATCAGGAAGCTCTGAACCTCGGGTCTGCCGAAATCGAACACCCTTGTTCCCCACTGATAATGCTCGCCCTTTTTGGGGTCTGCATATTCGTAGCAGGCTCCGCCGTCAAATTCATAAAGCCCGAAAGCGTCTTTCGGAAAATGGGCGGGAACCCAGTCGAGGATAACGCCGATATCCATTGAATGAGCCTTGTCAACAAAATATGCAAAATCCTCGGGAGTTCCGTAGCGTGATGTCGGGGCGAAATAGCCCGTCACCTGATAGCCCCACGAGCCGTCAAACGGATGCTCCATGACGGGCATCAGCTCAATGTGAGTGTAGCCCATCTCCTTGGCATAAGGCACGAGCCTGTCCGCAAGCTCTCTGTAAGGCAGGGGGTTGCCGTCGTCATAGGTCTGCCACGAGCCGGCATGAACCTCATATATATTCACGGGTGAAGAATAAATATCCTTCTTTTTGCGCTTTCTCAGCCATGCGCCGTCGTTCCAATCAAAATCAAGGCTTTCATAATATTTTGAAGCCGTTCCGGGTCTTGTTTCGGCGTGAAAAGCGTAGGGGTCGCTTTTGAAAAGCTGCCTGCCGTCGGCTGAATAAATCAAAAACTTGTAGCTGTCATACTGCTTAACTCCGTCAACGGTGCATTCCCAGACTCCGCCGCTGATCTTTTTCATCGGAGCTTTGCCCGGCTGCCAGCCGTTGAAATCGCCGACAACCTCGGCATTGCGGGCATTCGGAGCCCATACTCTGAAGCAAACGCCGCCTTCGCCGTCGGAATGAGCGCCGAGATACTCATAAGCCTTTGCGTTTGTTCCTTCGTGGAAAAAATAAAGAGGAATATTATTATCTTTCTTTTTCATAAACGCCCGTCCTCCGAAAATTAGTTATTTCTATTATAACAATCATCTTATATTATTTCAAGTATATAAAACAATTTTAATGCCAAATTATCCGATGAAATCTTTGGCAATTTAACGATAATGGTTACAATTATGTCACCTTCATTGACAAAAGCGCTCGAATTTGATATTATTACGGTGGTTTACTATTTAACGCAAAAGGAGAAATCCAGATGATTAGTTCCGATAATTTATGTATGAGCTGTATGCGCGAAATCGGCGAAAAAAAGCTCTGCCCCTACTGCGGCTACCATGCGGATTCAACTCAGATTCCGCCGTATCTGCCGGTCAGAACCGTTATCGCCAACCGTTACCTTGTCGGCAAAATGCTTGAATACAACGGCGAGGGCGCAACATATATCGGCTGGGATCTTTCCGAAAAAAAAGCTGTTAAAATCAGAGAGTTTATCCCCGATTCGTTTACTGCAAGGACAACCTCTAACCTCACCCTTCAGGTTATGAGAGGGAGTGAAAATATATTCAACGAGCTTCGCCAGAGCTTTGAGGAGCTTTGGACAAAGCTTGCAAGGCTCAAAGGGCTTTCGGCTCTCGTGAGCGTCACCAATGTTGTTTCGGATTACGGAACATCATACGCCATCTATGACCATTTCGAGGGAATTTCGCTTCGTGATTTTCTTCTCAGAAGCAAAACGGGATATATTCCTTGGGAAAAGGCAAGACAGCTTCTCATGCCGATTCTTTCAACTCTCGGCACTCTGCATTCCTCGGGAATAATCCACAGAGGAATTTCTCCGACAACTCTCATTATCGACCATGAGGGCAAAATAAAAATCACGGGCTTCTGCATCGGTGCGGCAAGAACCGCAAGAAGTGACCTTAACAGCCAGCTTTTCGACGGCTACGCCGCAATCGAGCAATACGGCTTTGACGGCAGTCAGGGAACATGGACGGATGTATATGCTTTCGCTGCCGTGCTTTACCGCACTCTTATCGGCAGTGACCCGATTTCGGCAAAGGAGCGCATGACCAACGACAGGCTCATGGTTCCCGGCAAATTTGCCGAGGCTCTGCCCGCCTATGTCATAAACGGCCTTATCAACGCTCTGCAGATTCTGCCCGAGGACAGAACGAGAACCGTTGAACAGCTTCGTTCGGAGCTTTCCGCTTCGCCTGCGGCAACTGCCGCCGCAAGCGGCTATGCCCGACCCGCCGCTCAGACTCCGCCTCAGCGTCCTGCACAGGCGCAGAACACCCGCCCCGCTCAGCCTCAGAAGCCGCAAAACGGCAAATCAAAGGGCGGCGCTTCGGTAATAATTACGACGGCTGTTATCAGCTTCGCAATCGGTCTTATCGTCTTTATTATTCTTTCGTTTACCGTTCTTCGGGACAGGCTCACCTTCCTTGACTCAGCCGACGCAACGGGAGGCAGTGCAATCTCTCAGACCGAATCGGCTCCCGTTGACGTTCCCGATTTTCAGGGCAGAAGCTATATTGACATAACCTCAAACCCCGTTTTCAGCGAAAATTTCACCTTTGAACCGAATTATGTCTATGACGACGAGGTTAATCCGGGTTATATTATCGACCAGAGCATAAAAGCAGGCGAAAAGGTTGCAAAGAAAACAAAAATAATTCTCACCGTCAGCAAGGGCGTTGAAGAAATCGTTCTTCCCGATGTAGTCGGCTCCGACTATGAAGAAGCCGCCGCAAGGCTCACGGAGCTTGGCTTCGTTTGCGAAAAGGTTGAAACCTCCGACGGCTCATACAATGAAAACGAGGTTATTTCAATCGCTCCCCTTGCGGAAAAATCCTACAGCAGAGGAACTAAAGTTTATCTCAGAGTTTATGTTCCGATGACCGAGGCTTCAACCGATGAATACGGCGAAACCTCATATGATGACGGCGGATATTCCGACGAGGAATATTACCCCGATGACGGCGAATATTAACTGATCGGGCGGCCTTCGGGTCGCCCTTATACCGAATAACCGCTGAAAAATCAAAGCTACAGTCTCAGCGGTTATTTTTATTTTGAGATATGAAAAATACTTTTCCGACTTATTATAAAAAAATCCAATGCCTTGCAGATAAATGCCCCGACACCTGCTGTTCGGGCTGGGAAATCGTGGTTGACCCCGAAAGCATTTCAAAATATTCCGCTCTCACGGGCGGTTACGGCGAAACGGTCAGGAGCCGCCTTTCCGTTGACGGCGACGGCGACACGGTGTTTACCCCCAAAAACGGCAGATGCCCGTTTCTGCTTGAAAACGGGCTTTGCGAAATGTATATTGAGCTTGGCAAAGACTCTCTCTGCCGGACCTGCCGCCTGTTTCCCCGCCACATAACAAGCTTCGGCGCAAGAATCGAAACGGGGCTTTCTTTTTCATGCCCCGAGGCGGCAAGGCTTATCACGGAAAGCCCCGAACCGATAACCTTTCAGACCGAGGAGACCGACGGCGTTATCGAGCCGACGGGCGTTGACCCCGAGCTTTATTTTACGCTTATCGAAGCTCGAAAAAAGGCTTTTTTCATTCTTCAGAACAGAAAATATTCCGTTTCGGAGCGAATGGCGGCGTTCCTTGATTTTTCTCATGCGCTGAGCGTTCCGATAAAGAAAAATGACTTTGAGTCGGCGAAAAGAATCATTGAATCCGAACCGAATTTTTGCGAAACCCGAAATTATAACCGAAACAGAGCCGAAAAAACCTGCAATAAGTATTTTTCGGATTTTATGAGCCTTGAAATGCTTGAACCCGAGTGGGAAACCGCTCTTGAAGCAGGCAAAAACGCCGATGATAAAGCAATTTCGGCATTAAATAAAGGCTCCGATGATTTTGAACGGGAATATGAGCATCTTTGCGTATATTTCGTTTTCCGCTATTTTATGACCGCCGCATTTGACCGTGATCCGGAGTCCAAGGCAAAATTTGCCGCAGTTTCGTTAATTATTATCCGCCGCATTCAGGCGGGGCTTTACGGCTCATGCGAAAACAAGGCTTTGCGGATAAAGGTCATGCAAAAATATTCAAAAGAAATTGAACATTCCCAAAACAACATGGCGGCTGTTCGTTCCTTCATCAAAAAAAGCCGCTTTTACAGCGTTGAAAACCTGAAAAATATATTATCCCAACAGGAGCAGACAAAATGAATTATTGCAGTTTCGTCAACACAAAGCAGGGCAGCAAGTCTACCCACCGCTACTCAAACGGCAACACTCTGCCGCTCGTTCAGCTCCCCTTCGGCATGGCGTCCTTTGCGCCTCAGACCGAATCGGACAAAAGATGGTATTATCACCCCGACAGCCGCAGTCTTGAGGGAATAAGGCTCACTCATCAGCCCTCGCCGTGGATTGCCGACTACGGAGCTTTTGTGCTTATGCCGCAAAATAAGAAGCTCGGCGCTTCGGGTGACAGCCGCTGGTCAGGCTACCGCCCCGAAGATGCGGTGCTGACCCCGTATTATCTCAAAACAAGATTTTTGCGCTCAAAATCCGATTTTGAGCTTACTCCGACCGAACGGGGAGCCTGCGTCAGAATCACATTTGACGAGGACGGAGACAATTATCTTTCCGTTATGCCCGTTTTCGGATGGTATTCGTTCCGCCTTGACGGCAACACGCTTTTTGCATCAACAAATATGCACATGAGCGGCGAAGCGGTAAAGTTCAAATCATACCTTGTTATCCGCTTCCCCGAAAACTGCGTTGACCCCGACGGCACTCTTGTCAGCTGCGGAAAAGGCTTCAAAAAAGCCAAAAAGGCACGGGGAATCGGCAGAGGAATACATATAAAACTCAGCAATAAAGCAACGGAAATAAAGCTTGCAATCTCATATATCAGCTTTGAGCAGGCACTCAAAAATCTTGATTCAGAGCTTTTGGGCAAGAGCTTTTCCGAGGTCAAAAATGCGGCTGAGGAAAAATGGGAAGAATGTCTTTCGAGAATCAGAATTGAATCCGATGACGAAAAGCTGATTAAAACCTTTTATTCCTGCATGTACCGTGCGTTCCTTTATCCCCACAAATGCTACGAATATGCAGACGGAAAGCCCGTTCACTACTGCCCCCATGACGGCTCGGTTCACGGCGGAGTGCGCTACACCGACAACGGATTCTGGGACACCTACAGAACGGTTTATCCCCTCTTTTCGCTCATTGCAAAAGAAGAACTTCGTGAAATGCTGAAGGCATTCATCAATGAATACAAGGAGAGCGGCTGGCTGCCGAGATGGCTTTCAATCGGCGAATGCGGCTGTATGCCGAGTACTCTCATTGACGCAGTTATCTGCGACGGAGCGGTCAAGGGCTTCATCGACAAAGCCGACCTTGAAACCGCCCTTGAGGGAATGATTCATCATTCCGTAAAGAATTCAGGCAAACGGAATTTCGGCAGAAACGGAGCGGAGAGCTACTGCAAGCTCGGCTATGTTCCTTATGACGAAGAAAAAGAAAGCGTTAATCTGACGCTTGACGCCGCTTACGGCGACTGGTGCATTGCCGAAATCGCAAAAATCCTCGGCAAAACCGATATTGAAGAAAAATACAGAAAAAGAGCGCTCAACTACCAAAATCTTTTTGACAAAGAAACAGGCTTTATGCGTGCAAAGAATAAAAAAGGTGAATTCCGACCCGACTTTACGCCGTTCGGCTGGGGCAAGGATTACACAGAGGGCAGCGCATGGCAGACCTCATTTGCCGTTCCGCACGATATAGAGGGTCTTGCCGGGCTTTACGGCGGCAAAGAAAAACTGCTTGAAAAAATCGATGAGCTTTTCGCCGCCCCGCCCGAATACGAGGTTATCGGCTACGGCGGTGAGATTCACGAAATGACCGAGATGGCGGCGGTTGATTTCGGTCAATGCGCCATTTCAAATCAACCGAGCTTCCACATTCCTTATATTTACTCCGCTTTGGGCGATGTTGAAAAGACCGCTTATTGGGTCAAAAAGCTTTGCGACAATGCGTTTTCATATGAAAACGACGGCTTCCCCGGCGACGAGGATAACGGCACGATGGCGGCATGGTTCATTTTCAGCGTTCTCGGGCTTTATCCTTTCTGCCCGGGCAAGCCCGAATTCGTAAAAGGAGTCAAGCAGGTCAATAAAGCGTTTATCGGCGAAAAAGAGCTTGACATAAATGAGTTCAGCGGTAATAATATTCAGTATAAAGATTTAATTTGAGAAAGGGAACAATAATAATGGAAAGATTTCTTATCATCAACGCCGACGATTTCGGCATGTGCAGAGGCGCAA